>JALWGP010000245.1 GCA_027038775.1 Sedimenticola sp.
TGATCTGCGCGCCGGGCGAGATCAAGTTCAACCGGTGCGTGTTGCACATGCGCGGCTTGGTGACCGTGGCCTGGCTGGCCATCCTGGCCGCCCTCTGGTTCCTGTTCAAACGGGAACTTTCGATCCCCACCGAGCGCCCCGATTTTTCCGACCGGGAAGAGATCAAGGATCCCCAGACCTGGAAAGCCTCGCTCATGGTGCTCGGCGTTATGGTAATCTTCTTCATCATCCACCACACCCTGCACTGGGAGCCCTGGGTTGTTGCCGCCCTGGGACTCACCGCCCTGGTCTTCATCGGTCGCAATGTGGATATGGACAGCTCCTTCGAGGACATCGAGATGAGCCTGCTCATCTTTTTCCTCTCTCTCTTCGTGCTGGTGGGGGGCGTGGAGCAGAGCCACTTCCTGCAGTATCTCGGCCAGTTCATCGAGCCCTTCGTCGCTTCCGACCTGCTGCTGGCCACCATCGTGCTGATGTGGGTGGCGGCCATTCTCTCGGCGATGATCGACAATATCCCCTTCACCGCCGCCATGATCCCCATCATCCTCGGCATGGAGCAGCAGGGAATCAACGTCACACCGCTGTGGTGGGGGCTGGCCGTGGGTGTGGGCATGGGTGGCAACGGCACCCACCTGGGCTCCACCGCCAACGTCTTCATCGTCACCCTTTCCGAGCGGGTGGCCAAGGAGACCGGTCGCCCCGAACTGCGCATCACCCCGGGACTCTGGTTCCGCAAGGGAACCCCGGCCATGATCGCCACCCTGGTGGTCTCCACCTTCTGTTTCTGGCTCTTCTGGGACTTCTTCAACAAGCCACTGTAGGAGCGGCGCCCTCGCCGCGAACGGCCAGCTCCCACCCAAACACCTCTCCCGTCCGGCGCGGGGGCGCGCCTCCTACGAAGAGAGACGTTGGCGAATGGCGTCGAGCAGCCGCCCGCGGGTGAGCCCCGCCTCCTCCAGCTGCTCGGCCTGGGTGCCCTGTTCGATGTAGCGGTCGGGAATTCCGAACTGGAGCAGGGACACTTCGATCCCCTCGGCGGCCAGGAGCTCAGCCACGGCGGAACCGGCGCCGCCCATGAGGGTGTTCTCCTCCACCGTCACCAGCAGCTCATGGCTGCGCGCCAGTTCCAGCACCAGCGCTTCGTCCAGCGGCTTGATGAAGCGCATGTTGGCCACGGTGGCCTCCAGCTCCTCCGCCACTGCCTCGCACAGCGCCAGCATGACGCCGAAGCCCAGCAGCGCCACCCGGCCACCCCGCCGGCGCAGCTCGCCCCGGCCCCACGGCAGGGTCTCCAACCCTTCAGACAGCACCGCGCCCGGCCCGGTGCCACGGGGATAGCGTACCAGGGCGGGCCCCTCGTGCTCCCAGGCGGTTTGCAGCAGGCGCCGGCACTCCGCTTCGTCGGCGGGCGCCAGCACCGCCAGGTTGGGGATGCAGCGGGCGTAGCTCAGGTCGTAGGCGCCGGCGTGGGTGGGGCCGTCGCCGCCCACCAGGCCGGCACGGTCCACGGCGAAGGTGACATCCAGGTTCTGCAGGGCCACGTCGTGGATCAGCTGGTCGTAGGCCCGCTGCAGGAAGGTGGAGTAGATGGCCACCACCGGCTTGAGGCCGTCGCAGGCCATGCCGGCGGCCAGGGTCACGGCGTGCTGCTCGGCGATGCCCACGTCGAAGTAGCGCCCGGGATACTCCTGCGAGAAGCGCACCAGGCCGGAACCCTCGCACATGGCGGGGGTGATGGCCACCAGGCGCGGATCCCGCTCGGCCGCGTCACACACCCAGTCGGAGAAGACCTGGGTGAAGGTGATCCCCTCTCCGCCACCCAGCTGCGCTCCCGTCTCGGGATCGAAGGGCTTGACGCCGTGGTAGAAGCAGGGATCGCCCTCGGCGGGGGCGAACCCCCTGCCCTTCTGCGTCACCACGTGGAGGAAGCGCGGCCCCTCCATCTGCTTCATGTTCTGCAGGGTCTGGATCAGCATGGGCAGGTCGTGACCGTCGATGGGGCCGATGTAGTTGAAGCCCAGCTCCTCGAAGAGGGTGCCCGGCATGAGCATCCCCTTCATGTGCTCCTCCCAGCGGTCCATGAGGTCGCGCACGCCGGGCACCACGCCCAGCACCTGCTTGCTCCCCTCCCGCATGCGGTTGTAGAAGCGGCTGGAGAGCACCCGCGCCAGGTAGTTGCTCACCGCCCCCACCGGCTGCGAGATGGACATGTCGTTGTCGTTGAGCACCACCAGCAGGTCCATGTCCAGGGCGCCCGCGTGGTTGAGGGCCTCGAAGGCCATGCCGGCGGAGAGCGCCCCGTCGCCGATGACGGCGATGTGCTCGCGCCGCACCCCCTCCAGGCGGGCGGCGATGGCCATGCCCAGGGCGGCGCCGATGGAGGTGCTGGAGTGGCCGGCGCCGAAGGCGTCGTACTCCGACTCGTCGCAGCGGAGAAAGCCGGAGAGCCCCCCCTTCTGCCGCAGGCTCTCCATGCGCGTGCGCCGCCCGGTGAGGATCTTGTGGGGATAGGCCTGGTGGCCCACGTCCCAGATCAGCCGGTCCCTGGGGGTGTCGAAGACGTAGTGGAGGGCGATGGTGAGTTCCACCACGCCCAGTCCCGCCGCCAGGTGGCCGCCGGTGCGCGAAACCACCTCGCTGAGGTACTCCCTCAGCTCCTGCGCCAGCGCCGGCAGCTTCTCCGGCGCCAGCCGGCGCAGATCGTCCGGGTAGTCCACCTGCTCCAGCAGGGGATAGAGGGGCTGCTCTGCGGAAGAGGACATGGGTTAGAATGCGAACCTCAGGGAAAACCCCAATTCTACCAGCATGGAACCGGACTCACTGGAACAATTGTCAACCCGGCAGCTGCGCAAGCGGCGACAGGAGCAGCTGCTGCGCAGCTACCACAAGCAGCGCCAGCGCAACCTGCTGGCCAGGCCCGGCATCCACCGGTTCGCGCTGGTGCTCGACCACCTCAAGGCGAGCTTCAACGTGCCCAAGATCTTCCGCAGCGCCGAGGCCTTCGGCGCCCGCGAGATCCACCTGGTGAACATCGGCCCCTTCGATCCCTCTCCGGCCAAGGGCAGCTTCCGCAAGGTACCCGCCCGCTTCCACGACCGCTTCGAGGCGGCCTACCACCAGCTTGTGGAACAGGGCTACACCCTCTTTGCGCTCACCCCGGCCCGCGACAGCGAGCCGCTCACCCGGGTACGCTTTCCCGAGCG
>JALWGP010000246.1 GCA_027038775.1 Sedimenticola sp.
CTCTCCCGCTACCCCGAGGTGGTGGAGGCGGCGGCGCTCCACGAGGAGCCGCACCTGCTCACCCACTACCTGCGCGAGCTGGCCAACGACTTCCACACCTACTACAACGCCCACCCCTTCCTGGTGGAGGACGAGGCGCTGCGGGACGCCCGCATCAAGCTGATCCTGGCGGTGCGCGAGGTGGTGCGCAATGGTCTGGGCCTGCTGGGCGTGTCGGCTCCCGAGAGCATGTGACGCGTGGCCCGGCGGGACTACAAGCACAGGGCCGCGCGCAGGAAGAAACGCCAGCCGGTGCCGGTCTGGATCTGGCTGCTGGTCGGCTACCTCGCCGGCGCCGCCAGCGTGGGCTTTCTCTGGGTGAAGTTCGCGCAGGAGCCGGAAGGCGGCGAATGGATCGGCGCGCCGCCGCGGCAGGCCGGCAAGAACCCGGCAGTGGCGAAGAAGGCGCCGCCGAAGAAGCCGGTGCAGCCGCCCAGCTTCGACTTCTACAACCTGCTGCCGGACCAGGAAGTGGTGGTGCCGGAAGAGGAGCTCAACCGTCCCGAGCCGCCGCCGGCCGCGGCCCGGGAGAAGCCGCGTGACACGGCGCCCGCTTCCCCCCCGCGCAAGTACATGCTCCAGGTGAGCTCGGTGCGCAGCGCCCGGGAAGCCGACGCCCGCAAGGCGCAGCGCGCCGTCCTCGGGTTGCAGGCCCAGGTGAGCAAGGCCACCATCAAGGGGGTCACCTGGTACCGCGTGCGGCTGGGGCCCTACTCGAGCAAGTCCGCCATGCAGCAGGCGCGCAAGCGCCTGGCCGCCAGCGGCTATTCCGCGCTGCCCATCGCTCTGAAATGAGAACCGGTCGCCTCCATGGGGACGCGCGGAGGCCGGAGGCCTGATATATTGCCGGGAAACGAAGCGACTTCAGTCATGGATGCAAAACTCTATCGTTACACCGAAGAGGGCGGCTGGCAGCCGTCGTTCGATTCTTCCCTGGATGGAGAGAACACCCTCGTCCTCTATTTCAGCGATCTGCCCGGCGACCGGGCCGACGCCCCCCTCGAGGGGCTGAAGGGGGCCTTTCCCCGTTCCGCCATGGCGGGCTGCTCCACGGCCGGCCAGATTCACCAGCAGCACTACTTCGAGCGGGGCGCCAGCGCGGCGGTTATCCGTTTCCACCGCTCGCGCCTGCGGCTCAGCCACGTGGACATCGGCGACCACGGGGACTTCCGGGCGGCGGGAGAGGCGCTGGTGAGGCCACTGGATCGGCCGGATCTCGCGGCGGTGCTCATTCTTTCCGAGGGGCTGCAGGTGAACGGTTCCGCCGTCATGGAGGGGGTGAACCGGGTGCTCGGGGGCAGGGTGCCCGTGACCGGAGGGCTGGCGGCGGACGGCGCCCGCTTCGAGCGGACCTGGGTGCTCAGTGAAGGCGAGAGAGTACCTGAACGCATCTGTGCCGTGGGCATCCTGGGCGATGCCCTGGGGATCGGGCACGGTTCCTTCGGCGGCTGGGACGTGCTGGGGCCGGAGCGGTTGGTGACCCGGTCGGAGGGCAACCGCCTCTTCGAGCTGGACGGTCAGCCGGCGCTGGAGCTCTACAAGAGATACCTGGGCGAGAAGGCCGCGGAACTGCCGGCCTCCGGGCTGCTCTTCCCGCTGGCGCTGCGACGCCAGGAGGACGACAGGGAGCCCAAGGTGCGCACCATCCTGGCGGTGGACGAGGCGAGCCAGTCCATGACCTTCGCCGGCGACATCCCCCAGGGGAGCTACGTGCAGCTCATGTACGCCAACTTTGACCGCCTGGTGGAGGGGGCGGGCCGGGCCCTGGAGGATTTCGACGCCACGGAGGTGGGCGAACGGCCGCTGGTCTGCCTGGCCGTGAGCTGCGTGGGCCGGCGCCTCATCCTGGGGCAACGCATCGAGGAGGAGATCGAGGCGCTGGCCGAGCGCCTGCCGCCGCAGACCCGCCTCCTGGGGTTCTACTCCTACGGCGAGCTCTCCCCGCTGGCCTCCGGCTACTGCGACCTGCACAACCAGACCATGACGGTCACCCTGTGGTGGGAACGCTGATGCACCCCCTGTTGCGCCGGCAGCTGAAGAAACTGGGGCTGACGCCGGAGGCGCCTCCTGCCCCCGATGCCTGGCACGCCTTCTGTGACCGCGTGGACCAGGCCTACCGGGAGGCCGACCAGGACAGGTACCTGCTGGAACGCTCCCTCCACATCTCCTCGGGCGAGATGCGCGAGCTCTACGAACGGCTCAAGAGCTCCACCCAGGCGCGGGTTCGGGCCATCGCCCGGGCGGTGCCCGACATGCTCTTCTTCCAGGACGAGGAAGGGCTCTACCTGGAAGTGATCACGGCGCGGCCCGAACAGCTCTATGCGCCTGCGGAGGTGATCATCGGCAAGCGGCCGGAGGAGATCTTTAAGCCGGAGGATGCGGAACGTTTCATGAACCTCCTGCGCGCCACCCTGGAGAGCGGTGAAGAGCAGACCCTGGAATACTGGCTGGAGGTGTCTGGTGGTCGACGCCAGTTCGAGGCCCGTTGCGTGCCCGTGGATTACCAGGTGGAGGGGCGCCGCACCCTGCTCACCGTGGTGCACGACATCACTGAACGGCGGCAGGAGGAGACCTGGAACCGGCTGGTGGGACGTGCCGTGAGCTCGGCGCAGGAGGGGATCCTCATCCTCGACGAGGCGCGCAGGATCCGCTTCGCCAATCCCGCCTGGCATCGCCTGGTGGCGGGCGACGCCCCGTCGTTGCCCGCCTGCATCGCGGAGAATCCCCGCCTCTGGCGGAAAGTGGAGGAGCAAGGCGGATGGCGTGAAGAGGTCGCCGTACCCGGCGAGACGGAGCACTGGTGGTGGGTGAGGGTGGACAAGGTGAAGCTGGAGGCGGACCAGTGCACCTACTACGTGGTGCTGGTCAACGATGTCACGGAGCTCCATGCCTCTCGCAAGGAGCTGGAGTACCTGGCCACCCACGATGCCCTGACCGGCCTGCCCAATCGTGTGCTCTTCCGGGACCGGCTGGGGCACGCGCTGGTCCGTGCAAGGCGCGAGAGGCGCGGCGGTGCGGTGCTCTTCATCGATCTCGATCGCTTCAAGGGGGTGAACGACACCCTGGGGCACCGGGCAGGCGACCGGCTGCTGGCGGAGGTGGCCAGGCGATTGCGCCGGGCCGTGCGCGAGGTGGACACCCTGGCGCGGCTGGGGGGAGACGAGTTCATCCTGCTGGTGGAGGAGGTGACGCACCGCAGGCAGCTGGCACCGGTGCTGGAGAAGCTGATGGGGGCGTTCCGCGAGCCCTTTTACATCGATGGCAAGGAGTTCCGGATCTCGGCCAGTGTCGGCATCGGCCTCTTTCCCGAGGACGGCGACACGGTGGACCTGCTGCTGCAGTACGCCGATGCGGCCATGTATTCGGCCAAGAGCGCAGGCGGCGGCCGCAGCCGCTTCTTTTCGCGGGAGCTGGCCAGTGGTGCCGGCCAGGCCTTCGAGCTGGAACAGTCGTTGCGTCGGGCGCTGGTCGGTGACGAGCTCTACCTGGTCTACCAGCCCCAGTACCGGATCGGCAGCGGCAGGCTCACCGGGCTGGAAGCACTGTTGCGCTGGCGCAGCGAGCGGTGGGGCGAGGTGGGGCCGGACCGGTTCATCCCCGTGGCGGAGGCGAGCGGCTTCATGGACGAGCTCGGCTTCTGGGTGCTGAGGGCGGTCTGCGGCCAGTACCGGGACTGGTG
Source organism: Sedimenticola sp. (assembly GCA_027038775.1). Taxonomy (GTDB): domain Bacteria; phylum Pseudomonadota; class Gammaproteobacteria; order Chromatiales; family Chromatiaceae; genus Thiolapillus. The sequence continues at coordinate 3,719 of JALWGP010000246.1, forward strand.
CCGGCAGGGATTGGACGTGCCGCGCCTGAGCATCAACCTGTCGGCGTGCGAACTGCGCCAGCCACGGCTGGCCGAGCGGGTGCGCGAGCTGCTGCTGGAGTACGGGGTGCCTTTCGAACGGATCGAGTTCGAGATCACCGAGAGCATGATCCTCGGCGAAGAGGGCGCCTCCCATAGAAACCTGGTGGAGCTGCACCGTCTCGGCATCGGTCTGGCCATCGACGATTTCGGCACCGGGCACTCCACCCTGGCCAACCTGAAGCGCTTTCCTCTCGACTGCCTCAAGATCGACGCCAGCTTTGTGCGCGACGTGGGGCGTGACCGCAACGATGAGGCCATCATCCGGGCCACCGTCGCCCTGGCTCGCAGTTTCGGCATGCGTACCGTGGCCGAAGGGGTGGAAGAGCGCGCCCAGTACGAGTTCCTGCGCCGCTGCGGTTGCGACGAGGTGCAGGGGTTCCTCTGCGACCGGCCCATGACGGCGGAGGCGGTCGGTGAGCGCCTGGTGGGCGGATCCGTCGTCTGCGGCTGTGAAAACTGCCGCTGAATCCGGTAACATTCAAAACCTTAACCCGACTGTTTTTTCGTTGGCCGGATCTGCCGGCAGGGAGTTTTCGACATGACCGATTTCGTACTGGCGCCCTCCATCCTCTCCGCGGACTTCGCCAAGCTGGGCCAGGAGTGTGACGACGTGCTCGCCTCCGGCTGCGATTTCATCCACTTCGACGTGATGGACAACCACTACGTGCCCAACCTCACCATCGGTCCCCTGGTGTGCGACGCGCTGCGCAAGCATGGCATCGACGCGGTCATCGATGTTCACCTGATGGTCAAGCCGGTGGACCGTATCATCGGCGATTTCGCCAAGGCTGGTGCCAGTTACATCACCTTCCATCCCGAGGCCTCCGAGCACATCGACCGCAGCCTCCAGCTGATCCGAGATTCTGGCTGCAAGTCGGGGCTGGTCTTCAACCCCGCCACACCCCTGGACTACCTCGACTATGTGATGGACAAGGTGGACATGATCCTCATCATGTCGGTGAACCCCGGTTTCGGCGGTCAGAGTTTCATCCCCTCGGCCCTGGAAAAGCTGAAGGAGGCGCGTCGGCGTATCGACGAGTCGGGCCTGGAGATCCGCCTGGAGATCGACGGGGGCGTGAAGGTGGACAACATCGCCGAGATCGCCGCCGCCGGCGCCGATACCTTCGTCTCCGGCTCCGGCATCTTCGGTGGTCGCAACGAGAGCGACCCCAACAAGTACGACACCATCGTCAAGCAGATGCGAGACGAACTGGCCAAGGTGGGCTGAAGTGGCCATCGACCGACCGCAGATGATCCTCATCGACGTGGACGGCACGCTGGTGGACAGCGTGCCGGATCTCGCCTTCTGCGTGGACGAGATGATGAAGGCCATCGGCCGCGAGCCCTGGGGCGAGGAGAAGGTGCGCGACTGGGTGGGCAACGGCGTCGAGCGTCTGGTGCGCCGGGCCCTGGTGGGGCAGCTCGAGGGCGAGCCCGACGACGCCGACTTCGAGAAGGCCTATCCCATCTTCCTCGATCTCTACGCCAAGAACACCTCCAAGCGCTCCACCCTCTATCCCGGCGTGCAGGAGGGGCTGGATTACCTGAAGGAACAGGGTTATCCCCTGGGTTGTGTCACCAACAAGGCCGAGCAGTTCACCCTGCCCCTGTTGCAGGACCTTGGCATCTACGACTACTTTGGCATCGTGGTGGCCGGTGACACCCTGCCGCAGAAGAAGCCCGACCCCACCCCCCTCCTCTATGCCGCCGAGTTCTTCGGCGCTGAGCCTAAGCGGTGCCTGATGATCGGCGACTCGGTGAGCGACGTGAAGGCGGCCCGCGCCGCCGGCTTCTCCATCGTCTGCATGAGTTATGGCTACAATCACGGCGAGGACATCCGCGACTACCATCCTGACACGGTGATCGACTCCATGGCGGAGTTGAAGTCGCTGCTGTAGAAGGCCCGCCCCGGGCCGAACTCCCGAAACCCTTCGCGGCGGGGGCGCCGCTCCTACTGGCGCGATCGGGGGTTTTGTATTATCTTTTGCGCATCTTCGAATCCATTCCCCGCCGGAATCCGTCATGACGACCACGACCCCGAAACCCGGAACGCGATGGTGGCGCTGAGCGCCTCGTCCAACGCCCATCCGTGTTTCCTGCCGTGGAGAACGTCATGACCCCCGAACAGTTCCAGGCCCTGGCCGACCAGGGCTACAACCGCATCCCCCTCGTCTGCGAGGTCCTCGCCGACCTCGATACGCCGCTCAGCGTCTATCTCAAGCTGGTGGAGGGGCGGCCTTTCGGCTACCTCTTCGAATCGGTGCACGGCGGCGAAAAGTGGGGGCGCTACTCCATCATCGGCCTGCCCTGTCGCACCCGCCTGGAGGTGAAGGACCACCGGGTACGGGTGATCCGTGACGGCGAGGTGGCGGAGGAATCGGAGGAGGCCGACCCGCTGGCCTTCATCGAGCGCTTCCAGCAGCGCTACCGGGTTCCCGAGCTGCCCGACCTGCCCCGCTTCACCGGGGGGCTGGTGGGCTATTTCGGCTACGACACCGTGCGCTACATCGAGCCCCGCCTGGACCGGGGCGACAAGCCCGATCCCCTGGGTACGCCCGACATCCTGCTCATGGTCTCCGACGAGGTGGTGGTCTTCGACAACCTGCGCGGGCGCATGTACCTCATTGTCCACGCCGACCCGCAGCGGGGCGACACCTTCGAATCCACCCAGGCGCGCATCTCCGCCCTGGTGGAGAAGCTGCGTGAGGGTTCCTTGCGGCGGGTGAGGGGCGAGCCCCACGCGGTGGAGGAGTCGGACTTCGTTTCCGGCTTCACCGAGGCGGGCTTCAAGCAGGCGGTGGAGCGCATCAAGGAGTACATCGTCGAGGGGGACTGCATGCAGGTGGTGATCTCCCAGCGCCTCTCCATCCCCTTCCATGCCCCGCCGCTCGATCTCTACCGCGCCCTGCGCGGCCTCAACCCTTCGCCCTACATGTATTTCCTCGACTTCGGCGACTTCCAGGTGGTGGGCTCCTCGCCCGAGATCCTGGTGCGGCTGGAAGAGGGCGAGGTGACGGTGCGGCCCATCGCCGGCACCCGCCGCCGCGGCCACACGGCGGAGGAGGACCGCGCCCTCGAGGCCGAGCTGCTGGCCGACCCCAAGGAGCTGGCCGAGCACCTGATGCTCATCGACCTGGGGCGAAACGACGTGGGCCGGGTGGCGAAGGTGGGCACGGTGCGGCTCACCGAGAAGATGGTGGTGGAGCGCTACTCCCACGTGATGCACATCGTCTCCAACGTGGTGGGCGAGCTGCGCGAGGGACTCACCGCCATCGACGTGCTGCGCGCCACCTTTCCCGCCGGCACCGTCTCGGGCGCGCCCAAGATCCGTGCCATGGAGATCATCGATGAGCTGGAGCCGGTGAAGCGCGGCGTCTATTCCGGGGCTGTGGGCTACCTCTCCTGGAACGGCAACATGGACACCGCCATCGCCATCCGCACCGCCGTCATCCAGGGCGGCCAGCTCCACATCCAGGCCGGTGCCGGCGTGGTGGCCGACTCCCTTCCCGAGCTGGAGTGGAAGGAGACCATGAACAAGGGGCGGGCGGTGTTCCGTGCCGTCAGCCTGGCCGAGGCCGGCCTCGAACGCCACGTCTGCGAGACCGGGGAGGAGGGCTGAGCCATGCTGCTGATGATCGACAACTACGACTCCTTCACCTTCAACCTGGTGCAGTACTTCGGCGAGCTGGGCGCCGAGGTGAAGGTGGTGCGCAACGACGAGGTGACGGTGGCCGACATCGAGGCCATGGCGCCCGATCACCTGGTGATCTCCCCCGGCCCCTGCACCCCCGACGAGGCGGGCATCTCGGTGGAGGCCATCCGCTATTTCGCGGGGAAACTGCCCATCCTGGGCGTCTGCCTGGGCCACCAGTCCATCGGCCAGGCCTTCGGCGGGAAGATCGTCCATGCCAAGGAGATCATGCATGGCAAGACCTCGCCCATCTTCCACAAGGACACGGGGGTTTTCACCGGCCTGGACAACCCTTTCACCGCCACCCGCTACCACTCCCTGGTGATCGACCAGGAGAGCCTGCCCGACTGCCTGGAGGTGATCGCCTGGACCGGCCAGATGGGCGCCATCGACGAGATCATGGGCGTGCGCCACCGGGAACACGACATCCAGGGGGTCCAGTTCCACCCCGAGTCCATTCTCACCGAGCACGGCCACCGGCTGCTGCAGAACTTCCTGGAGGGGAGATGAGGCCATGAACATGCAACAAGCCATCGCCGCCGTCCTGGAACGGAGAGACCTCTCCGGGACGGAGATGACCGACGTCATGCGCGCCATCATGACCGGCGGCGCCACGCCGGCGCAGATCGGCGGCTTCCTCGTGGGCCTGCGCATGAAGGGCGAGACGGTGACCGAGATCAGCGCCGCGGCGCAGGTGATGCGGGAGCTGGCCAGCGGCGTGGACATCTCCGGGCTGGACCACGCCGTGGACATCGTGGGCACCGGCGGCGACGCTTCGGGCACCTTCAACATCTCCACCGCCTCCATGTTCGTGGCGGCGGCGGCGGGCTGCCACGTGGCCAAGCACGGCAACCGCTCGGTCTCCAGCAAGTCGGGCAGCGCCGACGTGCTGGAGGCGGCGGGCATCCGCCTGGATCTCACGCCCGAACAGGTGGCGCGGTGCGTGCGCGAGGTGGGCGTGGGTTTCATGTTCGCGCCCGGCCACCACAGCGCCATGAAGCACGCCATCGGCCCACGCCGGGAGATGGGGGTGCGCACCCTCTTCAACGTGCTGGGACCGCTCACCAACCCCGCCGGCGTGCCCAACCAGCTGCTGGGGGTCTTCAGCGACGAGCTGCTCGAACCCCTGGCCGAGGTGTTGCAGCGCCTGGGCAGCCGCCACGTCATGGTGGTCCACTCCGAGGAGGGGCTGGACGAGATCGGCATCGAGGGCAAGACCGAGGTGGCCGAGCTGAAGGACGGCACCATCCGCCGCTATGCCATCTGGCCCGAGGAGTTCGGCCTGCAGCGTGCCTCCCTGGGAGAGATCCGGGTGGAGGGACCGGAAGAGAGCCTGGCCGTGATCCGCTCGGTGCTGGAGGACCATGCCGGCCCGGCGCGCGACATCGTGGCCCTCAACGCAGGCGCCGCCATCTACGTGGCGGGAGTGGCCGCCGACCTGAAAGAGGGGGTGGAGAAGGCGCGCCAGGCGCTGGCCGGCGGTGAGGCGCGCAACCGGCTCGACCGGCTGGTGATCCTCACCCAGAGCTTCGATTGACGGCCATGTTCCCGGGCGTCCGTGACGACCAGTTTAGATGAGCAATACCCCCGACATCCTGAAGAAGATCGTCGCCCGCAAGCGCGAGGAGATCGCCGAGGCCAGGCGCCGGGTTCCCGAGGCGGAGCTGCGCGCCTCCCTCGAGGGGAAGTCTCCGCCCCGCGGCTTCGTGAAGTCCCTCGAGGAGAAGATCGCCGCCGGCCTGCCCGGCGTCATCGCCGAGATCAAGAAGGCCTCGCCTTCGAAGGGGGTGCTGCGCGAGGATTTTCATCCTGCGGAGATCGCCCGCAGCTACGCCGCCCACGGCGCCGCCTGCCTCTCGGTGCTCACCGACCGGGACTTCTTCCAGGGCTCGCCCGACTACCTGCAGCAGGCGCGCGCCGCCTGCGAGCTGCCGGTGATCCGCAAGGATTTCATCGTCGACCCCTACCAGGTCTACGAGGCGCGTGCCATGGAGGCCGACTGCATCCTGCTCATCGTCGCCTGCCTGGACGATGCCCATCTCCGGGAACTGAACGACCTGGCCATGGCGCTGGGCATGGACGTGCTCATCGAGGTGCACGACGCCGCGGAGCTGGAACGGGCGCTGGCGGTGGAGAACCCCATGGTGGGCATCAACAACCGAAACCTGCGCACCTTCGAGGTGAGCCTGCAGACCACCCTGGACCTGCTGGAGCGGATCCCGGACGGGAAGCTGGTGATCACCGAGTCGGGAATCCTCGCCAGGGAGGACGTGGCCCTCATGCGCAGGCACGGTGTGAACGGTTTCCTGGTGGGCGAGGCCTTCATGCGCGCCGCGGATCCCGGCGAGCGGCTGGCCGAGCTCTTCGGCCTGTAGGAGCGGCGCCCTCGCCGCGAATGTTTGGGGTTCGGCCCGGGGGCGGGCCTCCTACAGGGTAGGAGCGGCGCCTCCGCCGCGAAAGGTTTTGGGGTTCGGTCCGGGGGCGGGCCTCCTGCGGGGCAAGGGTAGGAGCGGCGCCCTCGCCGCGAATCCAAAGAAGGTCCCGCGTTCAGCGGGTTCCCAGGATCACCATGGTCTTGCCTTTCACCCGGATCAGCCCCTGGGCCTCCAGGTTTTTGAGCACG
>JALWGP010000247.1 GCA_027038775.1 Sedimenticola sp.
CCCCCGGATGTCGCCCTTGTTCATGCTCAGCACCTCCTGGGCGAAGAGGGTGGGCACCTGGCCCGCCGGCAGCCAGCCGAGGTCGCCCCCCTTGAGCGCCTGCTGGCCCTGGGAGTAGCGGCTGGCCAGGGTGGCGAAGTCTTCGCCCTTTTTCAGGCGGGCGACGATCTCCTCGGCCTTCCTGCGCGCCTGCGCGATCTCTTCGCTGGAGGCGCCCTCCGGCGTGGCGATGAGGATGTGGCGGATGCGGTAAGAGACGCTGTTGTCACCCTGCTGGGCCTGGTTGGCCAGGTAGTTGTCCACCTCCGCCTTGGTCACCTGGATGCGGTTGATCACCTCCCGGCTGCGCAGCCGCTGCAGGGTGATCTCCTCGCGCAGCTGTGCCCGGAAGGCCTCGGGCGAGATGCCTTCCGCCTTCATCGCCTCCTCCATCTCGGCGGGGGTGAGGCCGTTGCGCCTGGCGATGGCGAGCAGCGCCTGCTGCAGGGTCTGGTCGTCGGCGGTGATGCCCAGCCGCTCCGCCTCCTGCAGCTGCAGCTTGCGCAGGATGAGCCGTTCCAGCGCCTGCTTCCGCACCTCCTCGTCGGGGATGCCGGTGGCGCCCAGCTGCTCCAGCTTCTGGCGGATCTCGGCCAGCTCACGGTCGAATTCGCTCTGCAGCACCACGTCGTCGTTGACCACGGCGACGATGCGGTCGAGCAGTTCCCGCTCCTGGGCGGGCGTGGAGAAGGCGAGCAGCCAGAGCAAGGGCAGCAGCAGGAGAGGCGAAAGCCGCCTGGAATCAATAGCCATAGATCGTCCGGTCGAGAAACTTGTCGATGTCGTGGCCGAGGGTGCCGAGCCCCTTCAGCTCCAGTTCCAGCAGGATGGAGTTATTATACGTGTCGCCCGGCCCCTCCAGGAAACGGCGCAGCACGGTGCGGAAGCGCCAGCAGCAGTCGCCGTACTCCACGCCCCCCACCGCCTCCACGGTGCGGTTCTCCTGCACCGAGTAGTACCAGCGGCCGATGAGATTGAGCTTTTCCGAGACCGGCCAGATGGCAGCGACGTCGGTCTGTTCCAGCAGGGCTTCGCGCAGGCGCCAGGCGATGTGGAAGCGCCGGTTCTCCTCGCCGTGCCAGGTGGCCTGCGCCAGCCCCTGGCGCAGCTTGCGCTCGCTGTTGTGGGGGTCGTACTGCATCCCCGCGCGCAGCAGCCAGTTGCGGAAGAGTTCCGTGGTCACTTCCGCGATGATGGATGAACTGCTCTCCTCCGTCGGCGTGGTGGCCGGGTCGAGCTGCACGCGCCGGTCCCGGAAGTAGAAGATCTGGCCGATGCTGGCGCGCAGCAGCTCCCGCCCGTCCTCGTCGTGCAGGATGCGGCTGGTGAGTGCCAGCGCCAGCTGGTTGGTGTCGCCCACCCGGTCGGGGCCGTTGAAACGGTTGCCGCGGAAGAGGTTGTCGAAGGTGAAGTCCAGCAGGCCGGTGTCGAACAGCGGCAGCTCGTCCTGGTTGCGGTAGGGGGTGTAGGCGTAGAAGGCGCGGGGTTCCAGGGTGAGGGTGGTGTCGGTGCCGAGCAGCCGGGTGGGGCGATCGAAGTAGAGGCCGCCGTCCAGGCTGAGGGTGTAGGTGAAGCGGTCGGGGGTGTCGCTGTAGCCGGGCTGCTGGTCCTGCAGGTTGTAGCTGGTATAGCGCAGGGCGAGCGCCGGTTCCAGGTACCCCCAGGCGCGCCGCAGCGGCAGGCTCGCCTGTGGCTGCATATCGATACGCTGCCCGGTGACGCTCTCCTCCCGGTAGAAGTGCACGAACTCCCCGGTGAAGTCGTACTCGGCGGGCAGTGGTCCGCCGGAGGCGTGCCACTCCAGGTTGAGACGCGGCAGGAGGCTGTAGGGGCGCGACTGGGCGGAGATGGTCTCGTCCAGGGTGCGGTAGTGGCGCACCTCGGCCAGCAGGTCCCAATCGGGCCGGTGGTAGTCCAGGGCGATCCGGTTGCGCAAAAAAGTGGTGCTGGCCATCGCCAGACTCTGGCCCAGGTCGCGCAGGTAGTCGTCGTCCGAGACCCAGTTGAGGTCCACGCTGGCGCCCAGTCCCGGCGCCAGGTTGCTGCGAGTATGGGCGTGGAGGGCACCCCGGGGCTCGTTGCCGTCGTACTTGCGGTCGCTGGGCAGGATCTCGGCGCGGATCACGCCGTTGTGCGGGGGATAGAGGAAGCGGAATTCGCCGCCGACCAGCAGCCCCCGTTCGCTGACGATGCGCGGCATGAGGGTGGCGTCGTAGTTGGGCGCCAGGTTGAAGTAGTAGGGGACCGTGAGATCGAAGCCGTTGGTGCTGGAAAACACGAAAGTGGGCGTCAGGAAGCCGCTGCGCCGCTCGTCGGTGAGGGGGATGGAGAGCCGTGGCGAGTAGAAGACGGGCATCCCCAGGAAGTCGACCCAGGCGTTCTTGAAATAGGCGACCTGCGTGTCGCGGTCCACCTCCATCTCGTCCGCGCGCACCCCGAAGCCGCGGTTGCCGGGTGGGCAGGTGGTGAAGGTGAGCTGCTCGAACCGGCTGTGCTGGCGGTCCAGCAGCTCTACCCGGCTCGATTCCCCCCGGGCCCGCGGCTCGAGCAGCCGGTAGTCCACCTCCTCCAGGGTGCCGCGCGCCTCCTCCGGGTAGTAGTCGCCGAGGGCGGCGGTGGCCTTCATCTTGGGCTGTTCGATGAAGAGCGCGCCGGGAGCGGTGACGTGCCGGCGGTCGCGGTCGTACTCCAGCTCGTCGGCCAGGATGCGGCTGCCCGGCCGCTGCAGGCGGACATGGCCGCGGAAGAGGGCGACGCCGCTCTCCTGGGCCAGTTCCGTGGCATCGGCTTCGCCCACCAGGACGCCGCCGGGGGTCTCGATGGCCACGGCCGGCAAGGCGGGCAGCCGGCAGTTCTCCCATTGCAGTCCCTCGTCCAGGTCCGGGAACCAGCTGCCTTCGGCGGTGGTTGCCGGGGCTGGGGGCGCCTCCCGGGGGCTCGTCTCTCCGGGCCCGGCCGTCGGCTCCGCCGCTTCCCGTACTTCTCTTCCGGCCGCCTCCCCGGGTTCGCGCTCGGTTTCCGGTTCCGGCTCGGGCTCCCGTTCGGCTTCCGGCGCCGGTTCGGGCTCGCCGGCAGTCGTTTCCGGCGGTGTTGGCGGTACGGCGGCGGCTGCCGGCTGTGCGGCCCTTCCAGGTGGCGGGGCGGCCTC
>JALWGP010000248.1 GCA_027038775.1 Sedimenticola sp.
CTTTCTGGTGGGTCGGACCGAGGTCCGACCCACCAGAAAGGGCCGGACGGGAAAGCCGGCGGCGCACCTCCCTGCGCACGAAATCGATGTGCAACCGCAGATGGTAGAGCTGGTCGGAGAAGGCCAGGGGCACCTTCACGTCGCGCACCTCCTCCTCCAGGCGGCGCAGGGTGGCGAGCAGCCCGTCTAGCGCTTCGGCCGGGGCGGTGACGGCGCGCTGGTCCACCTCCTCGAGCTCGTCGTACCAGCGGTAGATGCGCGCCCGCATGCGCCAGCGGTAGAGGGGCGGCGCCACCTTGAACAGGGGCAGCAGCAGGCCCAGCATGGGCAGCAGCATGATCTTCATGCGGTCGATGAAAGAGGCGGCCCAGAAGGGAAGGTAACGCTGGAGAAAGGGCGGACCGTGATCGTAGAAGCGCCTCGCCTCCTCGTCCAGGGGAACGGAGAGGTAGCGGGCCGAAGGAAACTCGCCGGGGGCCTCGAACCAGCCCCCGTCTCCGTGCTCCTTCTTCAGTACCTGCATGAAGAGGCTGACGATGGCGGGGTGCAGTTCCTCGCGCGTGAGCAGGCTGGCGGTGGTGGCCAGGAGGTGGAGGTCCCGGTCGGGCAGGTTGCGCGCCAGGTCCTCCGCGCCCTCGGGCAGCACCAGCTCCCGGAGCCAGGAGTAGCGACGGGCATAGGCCGCGGCCCGTTCGAAGCTCACCGGACGCACCCCGGGATGGTGCAGGAGTTCCCGCACCGTGGCGCTCGCAGGGGAAGCCACGAAAAAGGCAGCGTCGATCTCCCCGGATTTCAGCCGGCCGGCCGCCTCGGGCGAAGGCAGCGCGAGCAACCCCTCCCCTTCCAGCGGCAGCCCGTTGTCGAGGAACAGCTGGCTCACCAGCACCCGGGTGCCGGAGCCTTCCGGCCCCAGGGAGATCTCCAGGCGCTTCAGTGCCGGGATACGTCCCGGCAGGACCAGCCCTTCACGCACGAAGAGCCACAGGGGCTCATAGTAGAGGCTGGCCAGGCCGCGCAACGCCCCGTCGCGGGATTGGCGCTCGGCCACCCCGCCCTGCACGAAGGCGAGGTCCACCTTTCCCTGTTCCAGCAGTTCCAGATTCTCCACGGAACCACTGGTCCGGAGAACCTTCAGGACGATCCCCTCTTTCGCGAGCAGCGCAGCATACCGTTGCGCATGGACCATGTAGGCGCCGCCGGGCTCGCCGGCCGCGATGACCACCTGCCTGGGCGGTGCCGGTTCCACGAAGCGCAGTGCGAAGAGGAATCCCAGCGCCACCAACACCCCCAGGGGCAGGTAGAAACGGAGCTGGCTCCGGTGTGTGCGCTTTCCTCCCTTCAATGCCCCCCTCCTTGCCTTCGGAATTTCCATGATACCGTTTCACCGCCACGGCGGACACGGCCTCAGCGCCCTCCACCGTCGAACAGGCGGAAGAAGGCAGCCGCCTTGTGCAGGGTCTCCTCGTACTCCCGCTCCAGCTCCGAGTCGATGACGATGCCGCCGCCCGCCCAGTAGCGGGCGCGGCCGTCCCGGATCTGCAGGGTGCGGATGGCGATGCTGGTCTCCATGTTGCCATCGTAGCCGATCCAGCCGATGCTGCCACAGTAGACCTCCCGCGGCCGCCCTTCCAGCTCCTGGATGATCTCCATGGCCCGGCGCTTGGGCGCACCGGTGATGGAGCCGCCGGGAAAGCAGGCGGCCAGCAGGCCCAGGGCGTCCTCGCCCGGCACCAGCCGGCCGCGCACGGTGCTCACCAGATGGTGCACCGTGGGAAAGGTCTCCACGGCGAAGAGCTCCGGCACCTCGATGGTGCCGGGCGCGCAGACCCTGCCGAGGTCGTTGCGCAGCAGGTCCACGATCATCAGGTTCTCCGCCCGGTCCTTGGCACTCTCCGCCAGCTCCTGGCGCAGCCGCTGGTCCTCCTGCGGCGTTACGCCCCTGGGCCGGGTGCCCTTGATGGGGCGAGTGGTGACCACCCCCTCCCGCAGCCGCAGGAACTGCTCCGGCGAGGCGCTGAGGAGGGTGGCGAAGGGCAGGTCGAGAAAGGCGCCGTAGGGCGCCGGGTTGGCCTCGCGCATGGCCAGGTAGAGGGCCAGGGGATCCCCGGAGAAGGGGGCTTCGAAGGGCTGGGCGTAGTTGATCTGGTAGCAGTCGCCTTCACGCAGGTAGTGGCGGATCCGCCGGAAGGCCTCGGCATAGGCTTCGCGCGCCACCAGGCGACGGGCCGGACCGCCCTGCCACCCGCCGCCGGGCGGTTCGCGCTTCCGGGCGCAGGCCGCCAGCTTCCCGGCCAGACCGGGCGGAACCGCCTGGCCCGCCATCCAGCAGCGCCGCGAGCGGCGGTCCAGGACCACGGCCCAGTCGTGGATGCCCACGGCCACCTCCGGCAGGCGGGGACCGGCCGGGGGCAGCCCCATCAGCCGGCGACCGAAGTCGTAGGAGAAGTAGCCCAGTGCGCCGCCGGCAAAGGGCAGTTCGCCCGGCGGATGCGGGCCTTTCGCCAGCTCCTGCCGAATCACCTCCAGGACGGGAGCCTCCCGGGTCTCGGCCTTTCCCCGCCGGTCCACCACCCGGGTGCGCCCCGCTTCGGAAAGGATGCGGAGACGAGGATCGGCCACCAGCAGGTGCCAGCGGTCAGCCGCATCCCCCTCCTCGCCGTCACCACTGTCCAGCCACGAGGCCCAGGGCAGGTGGCGAAGGCAGGCGTAGAGATGGCCGACGTGATGGGGCCAGGGAAGCTCCTCGATGTGCACGAACCGTCCGGTGGGCCTCTGCGAAGGCCGCCATTCTACCAGCTGGAGGAGAGGTCCTCAGTAGCGTCCCGGGTATCTCCGGTAGGGATGGTAATAGTAGGGCGCGGCCGGCCGGGCGGGCGCAGGCACGGCGCCGGGATAGCCCGGCCCATAGGGGGGATAGAGCCTGCCGCGCCACGGCTGCCGCCAGCCGGGTTGGACCGGCGCCGCTGGCACCGCCGGTGCCGCCGGCGTCTCCCCGGCAGGGGTTCCGGCAACGGCAGCGGGCGCTTCGCCGGGCGGAGCATCGGACACGTCACCGGGAAGGGATTCGGACGGAGAGGCGGATGCGGGCGCCGGCTGCGGGGACGTCCCGGACGCGGCGGAAGCGGGAGACGCCCCCTCTTCCGGCTCCAGCCCGGTCCCGGCGTTCGCAGCACTCC
>JALWGP010000249.1 GCA_027038775.1 Sedimenticola sp.
GGGCGCAGCACCGTCTGCGTCTCCTCCCAGGTGGGCTGCGCCCTCGACTGCGCCTTCTGCTCCACCGCGCGCCAGGGGTTCAACCGCAACCTCGCCGTGGGCGAGATCGTCGGCCAGCTGTGGCACGCCGCCCGCATCATGGGACATCCGCCCACCAACGTGGTGCTCATGGGCATGGGCGAGCCCCTGGCCAACTTCGAGCCGGTGGTCTCCGCCATGGACATCATGCAGGACGATCTGGCCTACATGCTCTCCAAGTACCGGGTCACCATCAGCACCTCCGGCATCGTGCCCAACCTGTACCGGTTGCGTGAGGTCTCGGACGTGAGCCTGGCCGTCTCCCTGCACGCGCCGGACAACGAGCTGCGCGACGAGCTGGTGCCCATCAACCGCAAGTACCCGCTGGAGGAGCTGATTCCCGCCTGCCGGGACTTCATCCGTGGCGACAAGCGGCGCAAGATCACCTGGGAGTACGTGATGCTGGACGGCGTCAACGACTCCGACGCCCACGCGAAGGCGCTGATCCGCCTCCTCGAGGGCACGCCGTCGAAGATGAACCTGATCCCCTTCAACCCCTTTCCCGGCAGCCCCTACCGCAGCTCTCCACCCGGGCGCATCGATGCCTTCCGTCAGCGGCTGCTGAAGGCGGGCATCATGACCATCGTGCGCAAGACCCGCGGCGACGACATCGACGCCGCCTGCGGGCAGCTGGTGGGAAAGGTGCGCGACCGCAGCGGCCGTGCCTTCAAGGGCGTGCCCGTTCACTGGAGCAGGAGGGCAGGGTGATGACGTGGTGGCGCTGGAGCCTGCTGTTCCTGGCGGTCCTGCTGACGAGCGGCTGCGGCAACGAGCTGGTCAAGGACGATGGCGACGAGACCGGCCGGCTGGGAGCCCCGGAGCGCCGGAAAAGCCCGGCCGACACCTATGTCCAGCTGGCCGCCGAGTATCTCCGCATCGGTGATCATGCCAGTGCGCTGAGCAAGGCCAAGAAGGCGGTGCAGAAGGATCCCCGCAACGCCAATGCCTATCTCGTGCTGGGGCTGGTGTACGAGCGGCTGGGTGAGCTCGACAAGGCCCTGACCGCCTACCGCATGGGGAGGGAGGCCGACAGCCGGAACCCCTATGTGCTCAACGCCTACGGCAGCCTCCTGTGCAGGCTGAAGGAATACGGGAAGTCGCTGGAGGCCTTCGAGCAGGCGCTGGAGAACCCGCTGTACGACACCCCCTGGGTGGCCCTGACCAACGCCGCGCACTGCGCGCTGCAGGCGGACGACCAGGCGCGGGCGGAGAAGTACCTGCTGCAGGCGCTCCAGGCCAACCCCGAGTATCCGCCTGCCCTGGCCCAGATGGCGAGAATCAGCTACGACCAGGGCAGGTACCTGTCGGCGCGTGCCTACATCCAGCGCTACCGCGAGGTGGCCAGGCCCACCGCTTCGCTGCTCTACCTGAGCATACTCACCGAGCGCAAGCTGGGGGACCTGGACCAGGCCAGGAGCGACGAACTGCTGCTCAGGGCCGAATACCCCGATTCGGAAGAGGCGCGCAAGATCGCCAGGTAGCGCTCCATGGCCAAGGTCCGCAAGAAGAAGAGACAACCCCGCGGAGGCGGTGATGCAGCCGAAGTGCCCCGCCTGTCGGTGGGGGAGCGGCTGCGCCAGGCGCGCGAGGCCCAGGGGCTGGAGCTGGCGGTGGTGGCGGAACGCCTCCATCTCAAGCAGTCCATGGTGGTTGCGCTGGAGAACGAGGATTTCGACCGCCTGCCGGCACGGGTCTTCGTGCGGGGCTACTACCGGAACTACGCGCGCCTGCTCGAACTGCCGGAGGAACCCCTGCTCCGGGAGTTCGACGCCCGTTGCCCCGAAGGGGAGGAGTGCGCCGGGGCGCCGCCGGTGGTGGCCCAGGGGGTGCGCAAGGAGATTCGCAGCAGCCACGGCCTGGTGCGGCTGGTGACCTGGCTGGTGGTGGTCAGCGTGGTGGCGGCCCTTGCCCTGTGGTGGAAGGATCGCGCCGAGCGCGAGGCGGTGGCCCTGAAAGAGCGGCCGTCGCCGGTTTCCCCGGTGACGGCGGCGGGGGAAGGGCCACCGGCGCCGGAGGCGTCCACGGCGTCCACCGGTGGCGAGGTGGCCGGGGCTCCCGCGGAGCGGGAGGAGCGCGGGGCCGAACCGGCGCCCGAAGCCCCCCCACGGCCGCCCGTGGAGCAGCCCGATACGCCTGCGCCGCTGCAGGCCGTGCAGACGGAGGCCGAGACCGCGCCGGCACCGGAATCCCCGCCGCCTGCGGCCCCCGCCGAGGTGGTGCTGAGGTTCGTGGAGGACAGCTGGGTGGACGTGCGCGGCGCCGGGGGCAGCTTCAAGCTGGTGGGTCTGCGCAAAGCCGGCGAGGAGATCCGGCTGGAAGGCAGTCCCCCCTACAACATGATCCTGGGCAACGCACGCGGCGTGCAGCTGCTGGTGGACGGCAAGCCCTATGACCTCTCTTCCCAAACGAGGCGCAACGTTGCGCGGCTCACACTGAATCCCTGAACATGGCAAAGAAGATACAGGCGATCCGGGGGATGCACGACATCCTGCCGGAACAGACGGCACTCTGGCAGCACCTCGAGGAGACGGTGCGCAGCATGTTCCACCGCTACGGCTACCGCGAGATCCGCACCCCCATCCTGGAGATGACGGAGCTGTTCAAGCGCTCCATCGGCGAGGTCACCGACATCGTCGAGAAGGAGATGTACACCTTCGAGGACCGCAACGGCGACAGCCTCACCCTGCGCCCCGAGGGCACCGCGGGCTGCGTGCGCGCCTGCCTGGAGCACGGCCTGCTGCACAACCAGGTCCAGCGGCTCTGGTACCAGGGGCCCATGTTCCGCCACGAGCGGCCGCAGAAGGGGCGCTACCGCCAGTTCCACCAGATCGGCCTGGAGACCTTCGGCATGCCCGGTCCCGACATCGACCTGGAGGTGATCCTGGTCAGCGCCCGCCTGTGGCGGGAGCTGGGCATCGAAGGGCTGGAGCTGCAGATCAACACCCTGGGCACGCCGGAAGAGCGCCACCGCTACCGCGAGGAGCTGGTGGCCTACCTGCGCCGCAACGAGGCGGAGCTGGACGAGGACAGCCGGCGGCGCATGGAGACCAACCCCCTGCGCGTGCTCGACTCCAAGAACCCCGAGATGGCCGA
>JALWGP010000250.1 GCA_027038775.1 Sedimenticola sp.
GTGGTCATTCGTCCGCTCCCGCGTCCAGCAGCAGTTCCACCGCCGCGGCCACCGCCTCCTCCCGGGCCTCTTCCGCCATGGCGCGCAGCTCCCGGGCCCGTTCCTCGTACCGCAGGGCCAGCTCCGCGCGGCTCTGTTCCACCCGCTGGCGGGCCTTCTCCAGGAAGGACTCCCTCAGGTCCGGCAGCCTCGCTTCCAGCCGTTCCTCGGCCAGGCGCGCCTCCTCCAGTGCTTCGCGGGTGATCCGCTCCCGCTCCTCCAACGCTTGGGTGACCAGCCGTTCCGCTTCCAGTTCGGCATCCAGCAAACGTTGCAGCGCATCGTCCACTGCGCTCCTCCTCCCCATTCTTAGCTCGTGCCGGGATCGCCCGGATCGTCGGGCGCCTTTTCCAGAGCATACTCCAAAGCGCTCCGGTGGCAAGGGGCCGGTTTTCTCCGGAGGCGGCCGTTGCCGTCCCGGCCCTGCAAGGACGAAACGGTCCTTGGGCAGGGTGTCAGGCTGAGATTGAGGTAGGCCGTTCCTTCAGCCGGGCGACCAGTTCTTCCAGCTGCCGGAGCATTTGAGCCAGCTTGATATGGGTGCGCACACGTGCCTTGACGATCGGAGGGCTGATGGGCTTCGTGATGTAATCCACCGCACCCAGGTTGAATCCCCGGATCTCGTCATCCACATCGCTCTTTACGGTCAGGAATATGACAGGGATTTCGCTGGTCCCAGGATTTTGTTTAAGACGGTGGCAGACCTCGTAGCCGTCGATATCCGGCAGGATAATGTCCAGCAGGACGAGATCCGGGTGGGGTACGGCAGAGGCTTTGGCCAGCGCCTCCTCCCCGGTGGCGGCCGACTCAACCTCGTATTCGTCGCGCAGGAGATTGCGTAATACTTCGGTATAGAAGGGTTCGTCGTCCACCACCAGGATGCGGGGTTTCTCCGTGCTCATTTCGTGTCACCAAACAGTGGGTGCGGTTTGTCAATATAGTCTCCCTGAACGTAGTCTATGCCCATCTCCTTGAGCGTGTCGAAAGTCGCTTCGTTTTCCACGTATTCGGCCACCGTGAGCTTGTCGAGGGCCTTGGATACTTCGTGGATTGCGGTCACCATTGCATGGTCGGCCGGATCTTTCGTGATATCACGAATGAATTCACCGTCGATCTTTATGATGTCCACCGGCAGGGTCTTCAGGTAGCCGAAGGAAGAGAAACCGCTGCCGAAATCATCCAGTGCGAAGCGACATCCGAACTCCCTGAACTTGTCGATGAAATATCGGGCGGAATCGAGGTGATGGATGGCGATCGATTCGGTGATCTCGAAGCACAGCTTGAGCCCCTGCTCGATATACTGGGGAAGCCGTCTGGCCGCGATCCGGATGTAGTCTGAGTCGCTCAGGGTAAGGCCGGAAAGGTTGATGAAATAGGTTCTGACGTCCGGTTCCGGCCGGGACAGGAAGTGCCGGATCACCTCTTCCATCACCCAAAGATCGATCTTCGGGGAAAGGTGGTAATAGTCGGCGGCGGGGAGAAAGGCGCCCGGCTGCAGGATCTTACCCTCGGGACCCTTCATCCTGATCAGCACTTCGTGGGCATTTTCGCCATTGGCACGTTTGCTCACGGGGATCACTTCCTGGCTGAACAGCAGGAACAGCGACTGATCCAGGGCCTGGTGGATGCGGTTGTACCAGCTTTGCAGGCTGTCTCTTCGTTTGATCAGATTGCTGTGAGTGTCGTATATCTCAATACGATTGCGGCCTCTCTCCTTGGCCAGGTAACAGGCTGCATCCGCCTGGCGCAGCAGGTCGCTGGCATCCATCCGCGTGCCGGGTTCGATCAGGGTGTAGCCGAGGCTGGCGCTAACGGAAAAATACCCGCCTTCCCACGCGAATCGATACCGGCCGAATGCCTGCAGAAGTTTTTGACCCACGTGCCGTGCCTCCTCCGGGGTGCAGGAATGGAGGATCAGACCGAATTCATCCCCGCCAAGACGCGCCAGGATGTCCTGCTTCCGGGTATGTCTTCGGAGAAGATCCGCCACCTGTATGAGCAGTTGATCGCCGCACAGGTGACCGCAGCTGTCGTTGATCGCCTTGAACTGGTCGAGGTCGATGATGAACAGGGCGTGGGACTCCTCGCCCGTGTGGCTCGAGAGCAGTATTTCGTCAAGATGGCGGTTGAAGCGTCGCCGGTTGTACAGGCCGGTGAGCTCATCGAGATGGCTCTTCTTCTCCAGTTCACTGATCAGGTAGCGTGTTTCGGTAATGTCCTCGCTGGCGACCAGTATGGAAACCTCCCCGGCCGGGTGCTTGATGAACCGGGCGGTCTCCCTGGCCCAGTAACGGCTGCCGTCCTTGCGGACGTGGCTGCAATCCCAACGCTTCAGGCAGGGTGCCTGGTTTAGGTATTGGGTGAGAGTCTGGCGCAGGTATTCACGTTCTTCCGGTATGCAAAGCCCGGGATAGGGGGTTCCCAGCAGCTCGCTGTGCCTGTAGCCCAGCTGCTCGCAGGCAAAGGCGTTGGTGTCCTGGATGTTCAGCTCCTCGTCCAGTATCAGGATCGATACAGGAATCTGCTGATAGAGCGAGAGAAAGTGTTGATTGTCCATGTCCGTGTCCGGGTGGCTGCCAGAGAGTCCCGGAAAATTTCCATACAGACGATTTTTCCACGCAAGCCGACAATGCGGGTGTCGGCCTTGCTTCCTTTTCACTCACTTGCGTGACTGACAGAAGGCGGGTTTCCCGGCCCGGTACTCCGGATTTTTCCGGAAGCCCTGTACCGGGAAGATCCTGAAAATTGAGGTGCCCTTCAATCCCAAGCGTTGTTTCATGATATCAGGGAATTTTTCCCGTTTCCGCTCAATGGGTGGACCACCTGCAAACCGGAACGGGACCACAGCCACCCGGGGGACGGTTCACACGGCTCCCCGTGCGCGAACGGCCGAAGGGCATGATGGCGCTTCCTAATCCGGCGCCCGATCACCGGAGGTCGTATCCGGCGGTATCGCGGTGATCTGCCGTAATGCCGCGAACAGTTCCTGCGCCTTGTCCGAGAAGCTTTCCAGCTGTTCGTCCGTTGGTCGGCCCTGTCGCAAGGCCTCTTCAAGCTCCGCTGCCGCGTGTTGCAGTTCCATCGCACCGATATTGCTGGCGACCCCTTTCAGGGTATGGGCTTCGCGGATCGCCTCTTCCAGCCTGGAATCGGCGATGAGTCGTTTCATGGTGTCGGCACAATCTCCGTGGCGTTCCAGGAAGTTTTTCAGCATTTGCAGGTAGAAATCCCTGTTTCCGCCCACCATCTGGATGCCTTGCCGAATGTCGATGCAGGAGGGACAGCAGGGAGTGGGGATCAACTCCCCGTTGTCGGACCGGGATCGGGAGGTCGGAAGTTCGGCCGCGGAACGGAGGGGCAGGTGTCGTAGCAGAACCTGTCGAAGCTTGTCCGGGTCGATCGGTTTCGCGATGTGCCCGTCCATTCCTGCGGCCAGCGACTTTTCGGCATCGCCCACCAGGGCGTTGGCCGTCATGGCATAGATCGGCAGGTCGGCCATTCCCGGCAGTTCCCTGATTCTGCGGGCGGCTTCGTAACCGTCCATGACCGGCATCTGGATGTCGAGGAACACCAGGTCGGGCCGTTCCCGCTCCACCGCCTCCACGGCCGCTGCGCCATCGGAGACGGTTTCCACCCGGACCCCCATGTGCTCGAGCAGCTCGACCGCCACCTGGCGGTTGATCTCGTTGTCCTCGGCGAGCAGCACCCTGCCCTCGAACCGCACCTCCCGGCGCGGATCCTTTTTCAGATCCATGGCAGTGGGGCGGTGGATTCCACAGGCGCCCATGATGGCGTCGTTCACCAGGGAGGGTGTGAGGGGCTTGACCAGCAGCCCGTCGATGCAGTCCTCATCCAGGGGATGTTCCATGATTTCGCGCCCGTAGCCGGTGATCAGGATGAGAGTTGGCCGTTGGGGGCCGAATCTTTCCTGCACGATCCGGGCGACTTCGTCGCCGTTCATGCCGGGCAGGCGCCAGTCGATGAACAGGAGATCGAAACGGTTTTCCGGGTCGTCGAGCAGGGCCAGCGCCTCCTCGCCGGTGGAGACCACCGTGACCTGGTGGGTAAGGGACCTGAGAAGATCGCTGATGACCTCCTGCGCGGTGGGGTTGTCCTCCACCAGCAGGATCCGCAGGCCCTGCAGATCGGTGGCCACCTCGGTGAGGCCGTCCTCCTCGGCGACCTTCAATGGCAGTTCGACGCGGAACGTGCTGCCCTTTCCCTCTCTGCTCTCCACCTGGACGCTGCCCCCCATGAGGCTGCACAGCTTTTTCGTGATCGACAGCCCCAGTCCGGTGCCTCCGAAACGGCGCGTGGTGGAGCCGTCCCCCTGCACGAAGGCGTCGAACAGGCTGTCGATCCTCTCTTTCGGTATGCCGATGCCGGTGTCACGCACTTCGAGCTGCAGCAGGATCTCCTGCTGGGTTCTTTTCTTCACCCGCGCCGACAGCACGATGCTGCCCTGCTCGGTGAACTTGATCGCGTTCGATACCAGGTTGGTCAATATCTGGTTGATGCGATGGGCGTCACCGATCAACCGTTTCGGAATGTCGGGGGACAGCCGGTAGAGAAACTCCACCGGCTTGTCCCGGAGCTGGGTCTGGGCCAGAACCGAAATGTTTTCGAGAATCTCCTCGAAATCGAAAGGCCGGTCTTCTATGGAAAGCTTGCCCGCCTCGATCTTCGAGAAATCGAGGATGTCGTCGATGATGCCGAGCAGGGACCTGGCGGAGGTCCGTATCTTGCGTACATAATCCCTTTGCTGGGGCGTCAGCGGTGTCTTGGCCAGCAGGTACGCAAGTCCGATGACCGCATTCATCGGCGTGCGGATCTCATGGCTCATGTTGGCCAGGAACTCGCTTTTGAAACGGCTGGCCTGTTCCAGCGCCTGGTGTGCTTTTTTGCGCTCGGTGATGTCCAGGGAGATGCCGACCACCTGGAGGGGCTTGCCGACGGGATCCTTTTCCAGTGCACGTCCGCGCACATAGAGCCAGCGGCCCTGCTCTGCAGTACGATACTCCAGCTGAATATCGGAACCGGTTCCCGCCAGGTATTGCTCGATCTGCTGCGCCACCGGATCCCGGTATTCTTCTGCGAGGGCTGCGAGGAAATCCTGTATCGATATCTCTTCGTATTCCGCTCCCTCGTCCGGCGCCAGCATGCCGAGTTGCCTGCGACCGGTACGGTCGACCCGCATGTGCAACTGGTTTTGCGGATCGAGCCAGGCTTCCCAGGAGCCCAGTTGACCCGCCTGCAGGGCCAGGGCCAGGCGTTCGCGGCTTTCGGACAATGCACGGTTGGCCCGTTTGATCTGCCTTATCCAGATGCTGCCGATCAGCATGATCAGGAACAGCACGGTCACCACCTGGAAAACCAGGGTGTAATCGGTCTTCTGTTTGAACACCACCGTACTCCAGCGTCGGAGTATCCGGTTGCGGGTGGCGTCGTCGAGGGTGTCTATGGCCTTGTTGAGTATGCCCACGAGTTCCGGCCAGTCCTTGCGCACCCCCATGGAGAAGGATTTGGCGTATTCGGTGGTGCCGGCCACCTGAAGATTGCTCAGGCCCTCCTTGCCGATGAGATAGCCGGCCACCGGCAGGATGCCCACGAAGGCCGTGCTGCGGCCGTCCGAGACCGCATGTAACGCTTCGCTGACGCTGTCGTGGAGATCGGGCACGATTCCGGGGTAGTCGCGTTGCAGGTCGAAGGTCACGGAATAGCCCCTAACCATGGCCACCCGTTTTCCATCGAGTTCGGCCAGCTTGTCGATGCTGCCTTCGCCACGCCGGTTGATGATGACCACCCTGGCGTTGACCAGGGGCTTGGTGAAATTCACGTAGGTTTCCCGTTCCCGGTTGGGTGACAGCAGCGGGATCACGTCCAAAGTCTTTTCCCTGATCCCCTTGATGACCTCTTCCCACGGCTTGTTTTCCGGTCCAACCCATTCGATGCCCAGCTGGCGCCCCAGCAACTCCATGTAGTCATGGGAGATGCCCTGGTATTCGCCCTTTTCATCGATGAATTCCATCGGTGGCCAGGCGCGATCGATACCCAGTCGTATCTTCCTGTGTTTTTGCAGCCAGAGACGTTCGTCGTCGCTGAGCTTCACCGCAGGCAGCTCCTGGGCATCGGGGTTTCTGAGCCAGCGCCGCTCGATCTGGATGCGTTCGGAGGAGGGAATGTCGTCGAGGGCCTTTTGCAGGATGTCACGCAGCCGTGGCCAGTCCTTGCGTACCCCCAGTGCCAGAATGGATCCCGGTTTGTTCAGCGTGCCGTGGATCCGCAGATTGGTGAGAAAGTGCTTGTCGATCAGGTAGAGTGCCACCGCACGGTTTCCGGCATAGGCGTCGGCGTCGCCACGTGATACCGCTTCCAGCGCGGCCAGGGTGTCGACATAGAGTTTCAGCTCAACGTCGGGATAGTGCTGCCGGAAATATTCGACGTTGCCAAAACCGCGTTCCAGCGCGAGCTTCCTGCCGGCCAGCGCGTTTTCGGAAGCGATGAAGGGCACCCTTTTGCGCGCGACGATGACATGGGGAATCTCCAGGTAAGGGGTGGTGAAGTGGAACAGCGGTTCACGGGAGGGCTTGGGCGTGATGTCCAGGAGCACGTCCATGCGCTTGCCGGCGACCTCGTCGTACAGCTGCTCCCATTCTCCGGGCACCGGCAACAACAGGTTTCCCAGCCGGCTGTTCAGCGCCTGGAGATAGCCGAGGCTGATCCCGGTGGGTACGCCGTTTTCATCGAGAAAGCTGAATGGCGGCCAAGCCTTCATGACTCCCACGGTGATCGGGCTGTTTTCCATCAGCCATTGGCGATCGGCTATCGGCAATGACCGCAGGAAATCTCGGTTCCTGCCATGGCCCCCGGGGTTCAGCCGGTCCAGGTCCAGAATGGCGGCGCGTTCATCGTCGCTGATGTCGTCCAGCGCCTTCTGCAGGATGTCGCGCAGAACGGGCCAGTCTTTGCGCACGCCAATGGCATTGGTGGATTGCGAGATGTCCACCCGGCCGGTGGCCCGGATGCCGGTGAGCAGCTCGTTCCGGATGATGTACATGGCCACCGCCCGGTTGCCGATGTAGGCGTCCACTTCATGGCGGGCGACGGCGTCGAGGGCGCTGCTGGTGTCGGGATAGGTTCTGACCCGGATTTCGGGATAATGCTTTTTCAGAACGTCGATCAGGAAGAAGCCCTGTTCCAGGCCGACGGACTTTCCCGCGAGGTCGTCGAGACGGGCGACGGGCGGGCTCTCCTCGCTGGTGAAGATGACATGGGGAATGCGGATGTAAGGGGTGGTGAAATGGAAATCGGCTTCGCGATCCGGGCGTGGGGTGATGTCCAGCAGGGCGTCCAGGCGGCGCTCCTTGACCCCGTCGTAGATCTCTTTCCATGCCCCAGGCACCACCTGGAGGCGTCCCCCCAGCCTTTTGTTCAGCGCCTGGATCAGGCGTACACCGATGCCCTGCGGCTTGCCCTGCAGATCCAGGTAGTCCATCGGCGGCCAGGCGTTGTTGATCCCGACCCGGATCCTGGGGTGGTTTTCCAGCCAGGCCTGCTGTTCCGGGGTAAGGCTGAAAGCGGCCGCCCCTGCCATGGAGTGGAGCAGCAGGGCCAGCACGAGTACCCGTCTCCTCCAGTGGGCGAAGAGTCGGTGGTGGATAAGGGTCAATGACTGAATCAGGTGGGTCATGTGGACTGCGTCCTATGAGGGACAGGCTTGGCTTTTTCCTGCTTCTCCCGAAGCAGGAAGCCCGGCGGAAGGTAGAAAAATCGAGCCTGCCACTTCGCTTCCATGGTCAAAAAGCCCGGTAACAGGCTTTTCAGCCTCCTGCTGAAAATTCATCGTCCCCTCAGTATAGACCTGGAGGTGTCTCCTGAAGAAACCCCTGGGCTTGGTCCTATACGAAGCGGACCCCGTCCCAGCGGCGCGGGCACAAGGCGAAGTTTGCGGCCACCGGCCGACTGTCGGCAAGGGTTTGGCGGGCCGGAGGGGGTGCAGGATGCAGGTTCTGAACCTTTTGCACGGATGACAGGGCCCCTCCCGTCGGAGAAAATGGTGACCGGGGCGTGCCGGTTCCTTGTCTACAGTGTCGCGGGATTGCAGTCCATGATGCGTGTGCCCTCAGCGGAAATGAAATCATGAAACCGGGATGTCTCCTTTTTTTGCTTGGCTGGCTTGTTCCGCTGGTTGCCGCCCAGGAGCCTGGGGCCCTGGAACTCGAACTGGTGACCAAGATGCCCGAGGGCGTGAAGCCCCTGGCGGTGCGCCATGCCGGTGACGGCCGCGGCCGTCTCTTCATCCTCGACCAGGCGGGGAGGATCTCCATCCACGACGGCGATCGATTGCTGGCGCGGCCCTTTCTCGACATCCGCCGGCGGGTCGCCAGCGGCGGAGAAAAGGGGCTGCTGGGGCTGGCCTTCTCTCCGCACTACGGCCGTGACGGCCGTTTCTACGTCAACTACACCCTGCGCCGCGGCCGCCGGCTCTTCACCCGCATCTCCCGCTTCCGCGTTTCGGCGGAAGACCCGAACCTGGCGCGGGCCGGTTCCGAGGAGCCCATCCTGGAAGTGGAGCAGCCCTGGGGCAACCACAACGGCGGCGATCTGCATTTCGGCCCGGACGGCTACCTCTACATCGGCCTGGGCGACGGTGGTGCCGCCGGTGATCCGCGCGACAACGCCCGCAACCTGCGCAGCCTGCTGGGCAAGATGCTGCGCATCGACGTGGAGGGGCGGCCCGCGCCAGGGGACGAGATCTGTGGTCGCAGGGCGGCCTATGGCATCCCGCCCGACAATCCCTTCCGCGGCCATGCGGACAGCTGCGACGAGATCTGGGCCCGAGGGCTGCGCAACCCCTGGCGCTGGAGCTTCGACCGGCTGACCGGAGACCTCTTTGTCGCCGACGTGGGGCAGGACGCCTGGGAGGAGGTGAACTTCCAGCCCGGCTCCAGCCGGGGCGGCGAGCACTACGGCTGGAGCTGCAAGGAAGGGAACCATCCATACGAGCAGGACCGTTGCGACGACGGCCCCATGGTATCACCGGTCCTCGAGTATGGGCACGAGCAGGGGCACTGCTCCATCACCGGCGGCTACCGCTACCGGGGGCCGGTGGAAGCGCTGCGGGGCCTCTACGTCTACGCCGACTTCTGCAGCGGCGAGGTCTGGTTCGCGCGCCGTACGGAGGAAGGCTGGCGGGCGAGCCCCTGGCGCCGTACCGGCCTGAACGTCTCCAGTTTCGGCGAGGACGAGGCGGGCAATCTCTACCTGGTCCACCTCGGTGGGGAGGTCTACCGCTTTGCACACTGAAGAGAGGATCCCGGGGCACCCGCAGGCGCCCTTCCACGCCCTGCCGGCGGAGGAGGTGCTGGCGGCACTGCAGAGCTCCCGTCACGGCCTCTCCCTTTCCGAGGCGGGGGCAAGGCTCGAACTCCGCGGCCCCAATCGCCTGCCCCGGCCCCGTCCGCCGGGCCTGGGCCGGGTCTTCCTGCGCCAGTTCGCCAGCCCCCTCATCTACGTGCTGCTGGCAGCGGCGCTGCTCTCGGTGGCGATCCAACACTGGTCCGATGCGCTCTTCATCGCTGCCGTGCTGCTCATCAACGCGCTCATCGGCACCTTCCAGGAATACTCCGCCCAGCGGGCCGCGATGGCGCTGAACGCCCTGGTCACCACCCGCAGCCGAGTGGTGCGCGAGGGGGAGGCCTACGAGATCGACGCCGAGGAGCTGGTGCCCGGCGACCTGGTGCTCCTGGAGAGCGGCGACCGGGTTCCGGCAGACCTGCGCCTGCTTTCCGGCAGCGACCTGGAGACGGACGAATCCCTGCTCACCGGCGAGTCGCTGGCGGTCGCCAAGTCGGCCGACGTGGTACTGTCGCCCGACGCGCCCCTGGCCGAGCGGCGCAACATGGCCTTCGCCGGCACCCTGGTGGCGCGGGGGCAGGGGGAGGGCGTGGTGGTGGCCACCGGGCTGGAG
>JALWGP010000251.1 GCA_027038775.1 Sedimenticola sp.
GCCGCTACCTGATCGACGGCAGGATGATCGACCTGAAGGACGGCCGGGACCTGACCGAGGCCAAGGTTTCCCGGGCCCGCAAGCGCATGGTCGACGCGGTAGGCGAGGAGAACATGATCGTCTTCGGGCCGGCGGACGCCCGCCATACTGTCACCGTCTTCACCGACATCGACTGCGGGTACTGCCGCAAGCTCCACTCCCAGATGGACGGCTACAACGAACTGGGCATCCGCATCCGTTACCTGTTCTATCCCCGGGCGGGCATGGAGAGCGAGTCGGCGCGCAAGGCCATCGCCGTCTGGTGCGCCGCGGACAGGAAAAAGGCCCTGAGTGATGCCAAGAAGGGTATCCCGGTTCCCTACCGGGATTGCGAGAACCCGGTGGCCCGCCACTTCATCCTGGGCGACCTGGTGGGAGTGACCGGAACGCCCGCGCTGGTGCTGGAAAACGGCGAGCTGCTGCCCGGTTATCTGCCGCCCGCCCGACTGCGTCGTATCCTCGATGAGAAGTTCCCTGCAAAAAGATAAGGAGAGAGGTTCCACCCTGGCGATGCTGCTGGAGGTGGCCAGCTGCACCGACGTGGGGTTGGTGCGCAAGACCAACGAGGATTACCTGCGCGTGCTGCCGGAACAGGGAATCGTGGCGCTGGCGGACGGCATGGGCGGCCACCTCGCCGGCGAGGTGGCCTCCGAGGTGGCGGTGGAGGTGGCCGTGGAGGAGCTGCACCACGCCCAACGCTTCCTGGAGATGGACGCGGTTCAGGCGCTCATGTCGCTGGGGCAGGCGGTGGAACGGGCCAATGCGTCGGTCTACATGCTGGCACACAAGAACCCGGAACTGCGGGGCATGGGCACCACCCTGGTGCTCGCGCTTTTCCATGGTGGGCGGGTCTTCTACGCGCACGTGGGCGACTCCCGGCTCTACCTGTTCCGCAACGGCCGTCTCATGCAGCTCACCCGGGACCACTCCCTGATCCAGGAGGTGGTCGATCACGGCATCTACCCCAACCGGGGCGAGGCACGGGAGGCCGGCGTGGGCGAAAACGTGCTGACGCGCAGCCTGGGTTTCGATCTCAATCTCAACGTGGACGTCAACGAGGTGCCGGTGCGCCCGGGGGATCTCTTCCTCTTCTGCAGCGACGGCCTGAGCACGCCGCTCTCCGGCAAGCAGATCGAAAGCCTGCTGGGTGCGCGGCAGCTGTCGCTCGAGTCGAAGGTGAAGGCGCTGGTTCGCAGCGCCAAGGATGCCGGGAGCAACGACAACATCTCGGTGATCCTCGCCCGTCCTCTCTGACGCTTCCCTCGCGGGCGGGCTTGGCCGGTGCTTCTTCCCCGCCGCGTTACCGGATGGCGCCGAGAAAGGACTCCACGTCCTCGGCGATCTCCTCCAGCACCAGCTCCGCGTTGAGCGGGGAGACCTCGAGCTTGCGGAAAGCCGGCGCCTGGGCCCATTCGGCCAGGAAGTCGGCGTCGTCCCCCGGCTGGCGCAGCCGCAGCTCGGCCAGCCGCTTGCTCACCACGAGCAGGTCCCTCAGGTCGGCTGGGCCGGGTTGGCACGCTTCCCTGACGTCCTGGTATTCCACCGCCTCGGCGATCTCCTCCGGAAATCCCCAGTTTTCGATGATGGCCCGGCCGATGCCCGGCCCCCAGTTTTCCATTGCTTCCCGGTTGGCGAGCTGGGGGTAGGCCTCGGCCTTGGAAAGAATGTAGAGGTTGCCCACATTGTGCAGCAGACCCGAGAGCATGGCGTTGTCCCGTGCCCGCGCCAAGCCGGCGCGGGCGGCCATGGCGTAGGCGACGGCGGCGGTGGTGATGGCGGCGGTGTGGATGGCGTCCAGCTGGTGGTACCAGGGAGAGTCGGGAGAGGTCTCGAAGAGCTCCCGGGTGGCCAGGGAGACGGCAGCGTTGCGGATCGCGGCGGCGCCCAGTCTCGCCACGGCGACGTTGAGATCGGTCACCTCCACGCCGGAACGGTTCATGAGGGCGGAGTTGGCCATCAGCAGGATGCGCACGCACAGTTCCGGGGCCCCGGTGATCACCTTGGCCAGTTGGTCCATGGAGAGCTCGGGATCGTCGAGGGCGGCGAGAATGCGGGCGTAGGCGTCGGGAAAGGGGGGGAGGTCGATCTCCCGGGTGTTGAGCTGGTTGGCGAAATCCTTGAGAAAGGCGAGGCGGACGTCGCCGGAGAGTGGGCTTTCCTGTTGCATGCATAACCTCCGCGTGGATGCTCCTTCCTTTTCCGTTCGGCGGAGGCGGAGGTTCCTTAAGCCGCCCGTGGGCCACGGCGGGCCGGGTCAGGATTCGTCGAGGGTGGCCTTGAGCCGGTAGAGCGCTTCCAGGGCCTGCCGCGGAGAGAGGTCGTCCGGCTCGAGGGCGCGCAGGGCCTCCACCACGGGGTGGGGCTCCGCAGCCTCCGGAGAGAGGGGCAGCGCCATCTGCGGAGTCTCCCGCGCGGCGTGGCTGTGGGCGCTCTCCTCCAGCTCCTCCAACCGCCGGCGGGCCAGGGCGATCACCTTGGGCGGCACGCCGGCCAGGGCGGCCACCTGCAGGCCGTAGCTCTGGTTGGCCGGCCCCTCCTTCACCTTGTGCAGGAAGACGATGCCGTCGCCATGCTCCACCGCGTCCAGGTGGACGTTGGCCACCCCCGGGTGCTCCCCGGGCAGGGTGGTGAGCTCGAAGTAGTGGGTGGCGAAGAGGGTGCAGGCGCGGATGCGGGTGGCCAGCTCCACGGCGCAGGCCCAGGCCAGGGAGAGGCCGTCGAAGGTGCTGGTGCCGCGGCCGATCTCGTCCATGAGCACCAGCGACTGCTCGGTGGCGTTGTGCAGGATGTTGGCGGTCTCCTCCATCTCCACCATGAAGGTGGAGCGGCCGCCGGCCAGATCGTCGGAGGCGCCGATGCGCGAGAAGATGCGGTCCACCGGGCCGATGACGGCACGCTCCGCCGGCACGAAGCTGCCGGCGCAGGCGAGGATGACGATGAGCGCGCACTGGCGCATGTAGGTGGACTTGCCGCCCATGTTGGGGCCGGTGATCACCAGCATGCGCCGCTGGTCGTCGAAGTGGAGGTCGTTGGCCACGAAGGGGGTCTCCAGGCTCCGCTCCACCACCGGGTGGCGCCCCGCCTCGATGTGGATGCCCGGCTCTTCCACCAGCTGCGGCCGGCGGAAGTCGAGGGCCAGGGCCCGCTCGGCCAGGTTGGCCAGCACGTCCAGGGCGGCCAGGGCCGACGCGCAGCGCTGGAGCCCGGGGATGGCGGGACGGAGCTGCTCCAGCAGCGCCTCGTAGAGGCGCTTCTCCCGCGCCAGGGCCCGCTCCCGGGCAGAGAGCACCTGGTCCTCGAACTTCTTCAGCTCGGGGGTGATGTAGCGCTCGGTGGCCTTGAGGGTCTGGCGCCGCACGTAGTCAGCGGGGAGATTGTCGGCGTGGGTGCGGCCCACCTCGATGTAGTAGCCGTGCACCCGGTTGTAGGCCACCTTGAGGGTGGCGATGCCGGTGCGCTTGCGCTCGCGCGCCTCCAGGTCCAGGAGAAACTGGTCGGCGTTCTGCGACAGGTTGCGCAGTTCGTCCAGCTCCTCGTCCCAGCCCTCGGCCAGCACGCCGCCGTCGCGGATGAGCATGGGTGGGTTCTCGCGGATGGCGCGGCGCAGCAGCTCCACCAGTTCGGGGTGTTCTCCCGCCTGGTCGGCCAGCTCGCGCAGCAGGGGGGGCTGGAGGGGGCGCAGCAGCGCCTGGATCTCCGGCAGCAGGGCCAGGGAGTTGCGCAGGGTGGCCAGGTCGCGCGGGCGGGCGCTGCCCAGGGCGATGCGGGAGAGGATGCGCTCGATGTCGCCGATCCCCGCCAGCAGGCGGCGGAAGTCTTCCAGCTCATACCACCCGGTGAGTTCCTCGATGGCGTCGTGGCGGGCGGCGAGGGCGGGGCGGTCGCGCAGGGGGCGGTTGATCCAGCGCGCCAGCAGGCGGCTGCCCATGGCGGTGGCGGTGTGGTCCATCAGCCCCACCAGGGAGTGGCGCTTCTGCCCGGAGCGGGCGCGGTCGATCTCGAGGTTGCGGCGGGTGGCGGCGTCGATCACCAGTGCCTCGTCGTGGCGCTCCACGCGCAGCCCGGTGAGGTGGGGCAGGGCGCTGCGCTGGGTCTCCTGCACGTACTGGAGCAGGGCGCCGGCGGCGCGAACGGCCCGTTCCATCTCCTCGCAGCCGAAGCCGCCGAGGTCGCGGGTGCCGAACTGTTCCGTCAGCAGCCGGCGCGCGGTGTCGAGG
Organism: Sedimenticola sp.; assembly: GCA_027038775.1. Lineage (GTDB taxonomy): Bacteria > Pseudomonadota > Gammaproteobacteria > Chromatiales > Chromatiaceae > Thiolapillus. Next base: position 4,257 of record JALWGP010000251.1, read on the forward strand.
TCGAAGTGCCACTCGGGGCGGCGGGTGAGGTGGAGTTCGGTCTTTTCGAGAAAGGGGGGCACCTGCGTCTCGGGCACCAGCAGCTCCGCCGGTTGCAGCCGCTCCAGCTCGCCGAGGAGGGTCTCCTCGTCCCCGGGCTCCTGCACCCGGAAGCGGCCGCCGGCCAGGTCGAGGGTGGCCAGGCCCCAGTCCCGCCCGCCGGGGAAGAGGGCGGCCAGCAGGTTGTCGCGCCGCTCCTCCAGCAGGGCCTCGTCGGTGACGGTGCCGGGAGTGACGATGCGCACCACCTTGCGCTCCACCGGCCCCTTGGATTTCGCCGGGTCGCCGATCTGTTCGCAGATGGCCACCGACTCGCCCTGGCGGATGAGCCGCGCCAGGTAGTTCTCCACCGCGTGCACCGGCACCCCGGCCATGGGGATGGGCTCGCCGGCGGATTTGCCGCGGCTGGTGAGGGTGATGTCCAGCAGCTGCGCCGCCCGCTCGGCGTCTTCGTAGAAGAGCTCGTAGAAGTCCCCCATGCGATAGAAGAGCAGCATGTGGGGATACTCCGCCTTGATGCGGAGGTACTGCTGCATCATGGGGGTGTGTTTGTTTTGGCTGGATGGCATGAGGGGCGCTACGGGGCCGGGTTCAGGATGCGGACGGCTTCACGGGTACTTTTCGACCCCCGACAGGGCCTGCGTGCCGGGGAACGGCGCCGAGATCATTGGAAATCGTAGTACTTCTCCACGTCCTCGAGGATCTCCCAGGTGCACTTGAGCCCCGCGGGGAAGGTGATGAGATCGCCGCGGCCGAATTCCATGGGTTCGCCGCCCTCGGGGGTGACGATGAAACGTCCCTTGAGAATGTAGCAGGTCTCCTGCTGGGTGTAGGTCCAGGGAAAGGTGGATTTCTCCTTGCGCCAGATGCCCCAGTTCTCCACGCCCAGCACTTCCAGTTTCATGGGAGAGGGGTTACGCTCTACCTTGATCTCGGAGTTGCTCATGGTGGTTCCTTCGACAAAGGGAAAGACGGGATTCTAATGCAAGAGCAGGTGCTGCAACAGCTCGCCCAGGACACCGGCCGCCTGCTGCTGGCCCGGGGCTTGCTGTTGGCTACCGCCGAGTCCTGTACCGGCGGCTGGATTGCCAAGGTGGTCACCGACATCCCCGGTTCCAGCCAGTGGTTCGAGCGGGGGTTCGTCACCTACACCAACGAGGCCAAGGTGGAGCTGCTGGATGTGCCCCGGGAGCTCTTCGAGGCCCACGGCGCGGTGAGCCTGCCGGTGGTGATGGAGATGGCCATCGGCGCCCTGCGTCACAGCCGCGCCCGGGTGGCGGTGTCGGTGAGCGGCGTCGCCGGTCCCGGGGGTGGCAGCGAGGCCAAGCCGGTGGGCACCGTCTGCTTCGGCTGGGCCCTGGGCGATCATCTCCGCCGGGTGGATCGGCGCCGTTTCCCCGGCGACCGCGAGGCGGTGCGGCGGCAGGCGGTGATCCGGGTCCTGGAAGGGGTGGGGGAGCTCCTTGGCCGGCGCGCGTAGGCGGCTCTTCTTCGCCCTCTGGCCGGACGAGGCGGTGCGCGCGCGGCTGGCCGCCCTCCAGGCCGAGCTGCCCCAGGTGGCGGGACGCTGGGTCCACCCGGAAGATCTCCACATCACCCTCCAGTTCCTCGGCCCGGTCGAGCCGGGCCGGCAGGCGTGCATCGCCGAGGCGGCGCGGGCCGTCCGTGGCGAGCCCTTCGAGCTGGAGATCGACCGCCTCGACTTCTGGCCCAGGCCCCGCATCGCCTGGGCCGGCCCCGAAGGGGTGCCGCCGGCCCTGCAGCGGCTGGTGGAGCAGCTGGCGCGGAACCTGGAGCGCTGTGGCTTCGAACCGGAGAAGCGGCCCTACCGCCCCCACGTCACCCTGCTGCGCAAGACCACGCCGGCCGCCGCGGTGCGGCTGCCCGAACCCATCCGTTGGCCGGTGGACCACTTCGTGCTGGTGGAGTCCAGACCCGGAGGCGATCCGCCCCACTACCGGCCGCTGGAAGGGTGGGCGTTGGAGGACTAGTTGGAGCGGGTGTCCGGGCACCCGCCCGGCACCGAACATCGGGGCGATACAAATGCATCCGCAGGCTCACCTGGTGAGCCACCACCCCCGCTATCCTCTCCACCATGGTTTCCAGCTGCAAAAAGCACTGGAAAACAAACAGAGAACCAACTACACTCTTCCCAACCGGGACCCAACCACTGACCACAGGTGACGAGAATGGACGAGAACCGCAAGAAGGCACTGGCCGCCGCACTGAGCCAGATCGAGAAACAGTTCGGCAAGGGATCGGTGATGCGCATGGGGGACGGAACCGCCATCGGCAACGTCGAGGCCATCTCCACCGGCTCCCTGGGGCTGGACATCGCCCTGGGCATCGGCGGTGTGCCGCGCGGCCGTATCGTGGAGATCTACGGCCCCGAATCCTCGGGCAAGACCACCCTCACCCTGCACGTGGTGGCCGAGGCCCAGAAACAGGGCGGCACCTGCGCCTTCGTGGACGCCGAGCACGCCCTCGACCCCCAGTACGCCGAGAAGCTGGGGGTGAACATCGATGAACTGCTGGTCTCCCAGCCCGACACCGGCGAGCAGGCGCTGGAGATCACCGACATGCTGGTGCGCTCCGGCGCCGTGGACGTGGTGGTGGTGGACTCGGTGGCGGCGCTCACCCCAAAGGCCGAGATCGAAGGCGACATGGGCGACTCCCACGTGGGCCTGCAGGCGCGCCTCATGTCCCAGGCCCTGCGCAAGCTCACCGCCAATATCAAGCGCTCCAACTGCGTGGTCATCTTCATCAACCAGATCCGCATGAAGATCGGCGTCATGTTTGGCAATCCCGAGACCACCACCGGCGGCAACGCCCTCAAGTTCTACTCTTCGGTGCGCATGGACATCCGCCGCATCGGTGCCATCAAGAAGGGTGACGAGGTGATCGGCAACGAGACCCGGGTGAAGGTGGTGAAGAACAAGGTGGCGCCCCCCTTCAAACAGGTGGAGTTCCAGATCCTCTACGGCGAGGGCATCTCCCGCGAAGGTGAGATCATCGACCTGGGGGTGAAGCAGGGCATCATCGAGAAATCCGGCGCCTGGTATGCCTACAACGGCGACCGCATCGGCCAGGGCAAGGAGAACGTGCGCCAGTTCCTCAAGGAGAACCCCGAGATCGCTGCTGACATCGAGCAGAGGATCCGCGCCGAGCTGCTGCCCGACACTGCCCGCAAGGAGGAGGCGGCCGCCGAGGCGGATGGCTGATCCCGGTGACGACCACCCGCAGGCGTACCGGGCGGCGGTGCGCCTGCTGGCCACGCGGGAGCACAGCCGCGCCGAGCTGAGGCGCAAGCTCGGGCGCAACTTTCCCGGAGAGGTGCTCGAAGCGGTGCTGGATGAACTCTCCGCCGAAGGGTTGCAGAGCGATGATCGTTTCGTCGAGAACTATCTCCACTCCCGCATGGAGAGGGGGTTTGGCCCCTTGCGCATCCACGCCGAGTTGAAAGAGCGGGGGGTCGACGAGGCCCGGATCCGGCAGGCGCTGGAAGCGGTGGAGGAGCAATGGCAGGAACGGCTGCTCCAGGTGGCCCGGCGCAAGTTCGGCGACGGCCCCCCGGGGGATCGCCGGGAGATGGGCCGTCGGGCCCGCTCCCTCGCCGGCCGGGGGTTTCCCGAACCTCTCGTCCGCGACTACCTTCTTTCCTGATATTCCGCAGTTTCTCCTCTCTCCCCCTGCGCAAACGGGGATGACTTTTGCCGCCGGACTGCATACCATTTAGCTCCTTGCGTTTCCCGAAAAAAATTCCCGGATGAAAACCAGCGCCGAGATCCGCCAGGCCTTTCTCGATTACTTCGAGCGCAAGGGGCACACCATCGTCCCCTCCAGCTCCCTCGTGCCTGCCAACGACCCCACCCTGCTCTTCACCAACGCGGGCATGGTGCAGTTCAAGGATGTCTTTCTCGGCAAGGAGAAACGCCCCTACACCCGCGCCGCCTCGGTGCAGCGTTGCGTGCGCGCCGGCGGCAAGCACAACGACCTGGAGAACGTGGGCTACACCGCCCGCCACCACACCTTCTTCGAGATGCTGGGCAACTTCAGCTTTGGCGACTACTTCAAGAAGGAGGCCATCGAGTACGCCTGGGAGTTCCTGACCGAGGTGATGGAGCTGCCGCCGGAGAAGCTCTGGGTGACGGTCTACGAGGAGGACGACGAGGCGGCCCGCGTCTGGCTGGAGGAGATCGGCGTCGATCCCGCCCGTTTCACCCGCATTGGCGACAAGCCGGGCGGCAAGCGCTACGAGAGCGACAACTTCTGGTCCATGGGCGACACCGGACCCTGCGGACCCTGCTCCGAGATCTTCTACGACCACGGTCCCGAGGTGGAGGGCGGTCCGCCCGGCAGCCCCGAGGAGGACGGCGACCGCTACATCGAGATCTGGAACCTGGTCTTCATGCAGTACAACCGGGACAGCGAGGGCAACATGACGCCTCTGCCCAAGCCCTCGGTGGATACCGGCATGGGGCTGGAGCGGCTGGCGGCGGTGATGCAGGGGGTCCACTCCAACTACGAGATCGACCTCTTCCAGGCCCTCATCCGGGCGGCGGCGGAGGTAACCGGTACCTCCGACCTGGAGAACAAGTCCCTGCGGGTGATCGCCGACCACATCCGCTCCTGTGCCTTCCTGGTGGTGGACGGGGTCACCCCCAGCAACGAGGGGCGCGGCTACGTGTTGCGGCGAATCATCCGCCGCGCCATCCGCCACGGCTACCAGCTCGGCTGCCGGGAACCCTTCTTCCACCGGCTGGTGGATCCCCTCGTCGAACAGATGGGCGACGCCTACCCCGAACTGCCGAAGGCGCGCGACACCGTGGTGAAGGTGCTGCGCCTGGAGGAGGAGCGCTTCGCCGAGACCATCGAGCAGGGCATGAAGATCCTCGAGGAGGCCATCGGTGAGCTGGAGGGCGACACCCTCCCCGGCGAACTGGTCTTCCGGCTCTACGACACCTACGGTTTTCCAGCCGACCTCACCGCCGACATCGCCCGCGAGCGGGGCCTGCACATCGACGAGGTGGGCTTCGAGCGGGAGATGAACGCCCAGCGCGAGCGCGCCCGCGCTGCCAGCCAGTTCGGCATGGAGCAGCAGGCGCAGCTCGACGTGGAGGGCGCCACCGACTTCACCGGCTACGAGCGCCTGGGCGACCGGGCCACCGTCATCGGTCTCTTCCGCAACGGTGAATCGGTGGACGCCCTGGCCGAGGGGGAAAGCGGCATGGTGGTGCTGGACCGAACCCCTTTCTACGCCGAGTCCGGCGGCCAGGTGGGCGACCGGGGGTGGTTGCGCGTGGAGGGCGAGGTGGAGTTCCAGGTGGAGGACACCCGCAAGCAGGGTGCCTCCGTCTTCGGCCACATCGGCCGAGTGACCCGGGGCGCGCTCCACGTGGGCGACCAGGTGGTGGCCGAGGTGGATGCCGACAACCGCCGCGCCATCGCGCTCAACCACTCCGCCACCCACCTGCTGCACGCGGCCCTGCGCCAGATCCTGGGTGAGCACGTGCAGCAGAAAGGCTCCCTGGTGGAGGCGGAGCGGCTGCGCTTCGACTTCTCCCACTTCGAGCCGCTGACCCGCGAGCAGCTCCACGCCATCGAGCGGCTGGTGAACGAGCAGATCCGCGAGAACCTGGTGGTGGAGACCCGCATCATGGCCCTGGAGGACGCCAAGGCCGCCGGCGCCATGGCGCTC
>JALWGP010000252.1 GCA_027038775.1 Sedimenticola sp.
TGGGGGTGCTGGCCGGCGGCGGGTTCCCCCACCGTGGTGGGGATCTTCTCCGGCGTCTCGGCGGCCACTTCCTCGATGTTCATGCCGCCCGCCTCGGAGGCCATGAAAATGATCCGCTGGCGGGAACGGTCGAGCAGCGCGCCCAGGTAGAGCTCCCGCTCGATGTCGCTGCCGGCTTCCACCAGCACCGAGTGGACCGGCAGGCCCGCAGGCCCCGTCTGTTTCGTCACCAGGCGCATACCAATGAGTTCGTCGGCAGCGGCCTCCACCTCCTCCAGGCTATGGGCCGGTTTCACCCCGCCCGCCTTGCCGCGGCCGCCGGTGTGCGCCTGGGCCTTCACCACCCAGAGGGCACCGCCCAGGCGGCGGGCCGCTTCCACCGCCTTCGCCGGCGTATCCGCCACCTCTCCCGGCGGCACCGGAATGCCGTACTCGGTGAAGAGGGCCTTGGCCTGGTATTCGTGCAGATTCATGTCCGGTACCCGAAGATCGAGGTTGTGGTTGTTTTCAAGTGCTCTCTTTCATCCGTTCCGAAGGAAACTGCCTGGAAGCCCGGCTGTGGGATCGGCAGCCAGGGATGGCCGCCGCCGAACCCCCATGGACAGGTTCACGGGCGGCCTGCCGAAAGGGCTGCCGACCCCGCCCACCGGTTGGGAAGAACCAATCCTACCAGAATTACCCCAGGATCAGCTTGATCCCCACCAGGATGGAGATCACCTCGAAGGCCCGCTTGATCCAGCGGTTGCCCTTGGCGATGGCCAGGTGGGCGCCGCCGTAACCGCCCAGCAGGGAGCCGGCCAGCAGCGCCGGCAACCACGCCCACTGGATGTCACCCAACAGCCCCAGGGTGAGGGCGCCGGTGCCGTTCCAGAAGAGCCCCACCAGCACCAGGGTGTAGGCCACCGCCCGCCGGTAGTCCAGGCCGAACCAGCGCACCAGCCAGAGGGTGACGAAGAGCCCCGTGCCCGAGGTGAGGGAGCCGTTGAGGAACCCCAGGAAGAAGAGACCCGCCCCCCCCAGTACCATGCCCGAGCGATCGCGATGACTGGGCCGGTACTCCTGCCCGAGCCGGCGCCTCGAGCCCGAATAGAGCCCCAGTCCCAGGGTGAGGCAGCCCAGGGCGATCTCCGCCCAGCGTCCCGGCACCTGCAGGATCAGGCTGGCGCCCAGCACCACCCCGGGGAGCCCCGTACCCAGGACGAAGAGGGTGAACCCGCGCTCCAGGGTATCCTCGCGCATGTGCCTGAGGGTGGCCCCCACCCCCAGCGCCACCGAGGCCACCTTGTGGGTAGCCAGGGCCACGCCGAAGGGCAGGCCGAGGAAGATCAGCACCGGCAACTGCAGCAGGCCGGCACCGCCACCGGAGAAAGCCGAGAACAGGTTGGCAATCAGGGAAACTGCAAAGAGAATGAGCTGGTCCAAGGGGTGTCTTCGGGCGATAATCGGGCCATTCGTAATGGCCTCACAGTGTAAGGCAACCGGACCCATGCGTACCTTTTTTTTCCTGCTGCTATCGCTTGCATTGGCCCAGCCGGCCTCCGCGCGGCTCTACAAGTGGGTGGACGAACAGGGCAACGTCCACTACTCCGACAAGCTGCCGCCCACCGCCGTGAGGAACCCCTATTCCAAACTGGACAAGCGGGGCCTGGTGATCGAGAAGAAGGAACGCGCCAAGACCCCGGAAGAGATCGCCCGGGAAGAGGCGATGAAGAAGCTGCGCGAAGAGCAGCAGCGCCAGCTGGAGGAGCAGAGGGCCAAGGACAAGGTGCTGCTCAACACCTTCCGCAGCGAGGACGACATCATCCTGGCCCGGGATGGCAAGCTGGCCACCTACGACGCCCAGATCCGCATCGCCTACACCAACATCGAGCGCCTGAAGGCCTGGCTGGAGACCCAGAAGAAGAAGGCCGCTGCCCTGGAGCGGAAGGGACAGACAGTTCCGCAGAAGCTGCTCAGCGAAATCGAAAACACGCGCAAGCAGATCAAGGCCAACTACGAGTCCATCCTCAGGCAGGAGAAAGACAAGGAACTCATCCGCAAGAAGTACGCGGCCGACCTGGCGCGGTTCCGGGAGCTCAAGGCGCTGAAGAATGCCAACAGGAAGGATCGGGAAGAAGAAAAGAACTCGAGCTACAACGCCATCGTGGAAACCTTGGTGGTCTGTGACCAGGCGGTGGACTGCGACAAGGTGTGGGAGAAGGCCAAGGCCTACGCGAGGAAACACGCCACCACGCACATCTACGTGGACACCCACCGGATGTTCATGACCCAGCCGCCCCGCGAGAAGAACGACCTGAGTATCACCGTTTCACGCCTCCACCCGGAGGAGGACAAGCCCGAGATCATCTTCCTCGACGTGACCTGCAAGAAGCAGGTGGCCAACGAAACCTGGTGTGAAACGGAGAAGGCCCAGCAGATCCGCGCCAATTTCCGCAAGACGGTGCTGGGAGAGCCCTGAACCGGTTCCGCGCTCAGTCCGCGTATTCGAACAGGCCGGCTTCGAGCAGCTTCCAGTGATCGTCCCAGTCCGAGACGGGTGACACGGAGAAGCGGCTGCGCAGCCATTGGTGCATACGTCCCTCGACGTGGGCCACCAGCATCTCGGCCCCGGCCCCGGCCGGCACCCGCAGCGACGCGTCCCCCCGCATCTGCGACTCGCGCAGCACCTGCCGGAACTGGGTCTGGAGCCGTTCGAAAAAGGTGTTGATGCGGTCGTGCAGCCGCTGGTGCTCTCCCACCAGCGCATCCCCCAGCAGCACCCGGACGATGCCCGGGTTGCGCTCGGCGAAGGCCAGCAGCAGGTAGAGGATCCGGGCGCAGCGGGTGCGGGTGCCCCGGTCCTCCTCCAGGATCCGGTTGATGCGCGCAAAGACCCCCTCCTCCGCGAAATCGATGAGGCCCTCGAACATGCGCGCCTTGCTGGGAAAGTGGCGGTAGAGGGCAGCCTCGGAGACTTCCAGGGAGGCGGCCAGCCGGGCGGTGGTGATGCGCCCGCCGGGATCGGACTCCAGCTCGCGCGCCAGCGCCTCCAGTATCTCCTGCCTGCGTTGCCCCCTCCTGGCCATGGTGTCAGCGGATCAGGGTACCGACCCCCTCGTCCGTGAACAGCTCCACCATCACCGCGTGCCGGATCCGGCCGTCGATGATGTGGGCCGAGGTGACGCCGCCGCGCACCGCCTCCAGGGCGCAGCGGATCTTGGGCAGCATGCCGCCGTGGATGGTGCCGTCGGCGATGAGCTCGTCCACCCGGCTGGTGCTCAGGCCGGTGAGCAGCTCACCCTCCTTGCTCAGCAGGCCGGGGGTGTTGGTGAGCAGGATCAGCTTCTCCGCGCCGAGGACCTCGGCCACCTTGCCGGCCACCAGGTCGGCGTTGATGTTGTAGGAGTGGCCGTCCTCGCCCACGCCGATGGGGGCGATGACCGGGATGAAGTTGCCGCGCACCAGCATGTCCACCACCGAGACGTCGATGCTCTCCACCTCGCCCACGTGGCCGAGGTCGATGATCTCGGGGGGATTGCCGCTGTCCGATTCCTGGGTCACCTTCAGCTTGCGCGCGCGGATCAGGTCGCCGTCCTTGCCAGTGAGCCCCACTGCGGCGCCGCCGTGGCGGTTGATGAGATTGACGATCTCCTTGTTTACCAGGCCACCCAGCACCATCTCCACCACGTCCATGGTCTCGGCGTCGGTCACCCGCATGCCGCCGACGAACTGCGTCTCCTTGCCCAGTCGCTTGAGCAGGTCGCCGATCTGGGGGCCACCCCCGTGCACCACCACGGGATTGATGCCCACGGTCTTCATCAGCACCACGTCGCGGGCGAAGCTCTCCTTGAGCGCCTCGTCCACCATGGCGTTGCCGCCGTACTTGATCACCACCGTGCGGTTACGGAAGCGGCGGATGTAGGGCAGCGCCTCGGAAAGCACCTTGGCCACGCGCGTGGCCGCATCGGGAGAAAGGCTCATGGTTCGGATTCCAGGACTTGCCGGGCAGGCGTGGAATGGCGCAACATCTTATCAGAAGGGCGCCTCGAGTTCCGGTGCCGCCCGTTTCAGCAGATCGCGAAAAGTCTCCTTGACCTCGGCCAGGGCCGTCTCGTCCTGCGCCTCGAAGCGGAACACCAGCGCCGGGCGGGTCCTGGAGGCGCGCACCAGCCCCCAGGCTTTCTCGAACTCCACCCGCAGACCATCCAGGTCGATGACGTCGGCATCACCGAAGTCCCCCTCGCGGGAGATGATCCGCACTACCTGCTCGGCCTTGCCCGCAGGCGTCTCGAGCACCAGCAGGGGCGTCGCCACCGTGCCCGTATCGAAGGCCTCGAAGAAACCCGAGACCGGGGTGGCGTTGAGAGAGAAGAGTTCGAGCAACCGCGCCGCCGTGTAGAGGGCGTCGTCGAAACCGTACCAGCGGTCGTTGATGTAGATGTGGCCCGAGAACTCGCCGGCCAGCAGCCCGTGGCTCTCCTTCAGCTTCGCCTGGATCTCGGCGTGGCCCGTGCGCCACATGATGGGGCGGCCGCCGTTGGAGAGAATGAACTCGGGCAATTGCGCGGTGCTGGCCACGTCGTAGATCACGTCCGCCCCCGGATTGCGGCGGATGATGTCCCCCGCCAGCGCCATCAGCAGCTTGTCCGGGTAGACCACCCGCCCCTGCTCGTCCACCAGCGCCAGCGCGTCGCCGTCCACGTCCAGCGCCAGCCCCAGCTGAGCGCCCTGCGCGCGCACCTCCTGGACCAGGGCCTGCAGGTTGCCCTCGTCCGAGGGGTCGGGCAGGTGGTTGGGAAAGCCTCCGTCCGGCTCGCAGAAGAGCGGAATCACCTCGCAGCCCAACGCCTCGAACAGCCGTTGCGCCAGCGGGCCCGCCACACCGTTGCCGCAGTCGAGCACCAGCTTGAGCGGTTCCACCAGTTGGATGTCGCCGGTCACATGGGCGATGTAGTCCGATGCGAACTCCCGGCTCTCCAGCTTGCCCATACCCTTGGCAAAATTTCCATCCAGGATACGCTGGCGCAGTTCCAGGCATCCCTCCTCGCTGAGTGGTCGTCCCTCCACCCAGATCTTGAAGCCGTTGTACTCGGGCGGATTGTGCCCGCCGGTCACCATGACGCCGGAAGTGGCCGTGGAGCTGTTCATGGCGTAGTTCACCAGCGGCGCGGGCGCCTCGCCGAGATCGACGACGTCGCACCCGGAGGCGAGCAGCCCCGCCACCAGGGAACTGGCATAGGCGTCACTGGTGGCCCGGTTGTCGCGCCCCACCACCACCTGCCTGCCACCCGACTCCTGGACCAGCGAACCCACCGCGAGCCCGATGGCCTGGGCCACCTCTTCGTTCAGCTCCATGCCACTGCGCCCGCGAACGAGGCCGGCCCGGAAGAGTTCCAGCGGCAGCTGCTCCTCCTGCAGCACGGGTGCCGGTGAGCCCGAACCGGCATCGTGGGAAGGTTCCACCGGCGCTTCCTCCACCACCATTTGCTCGTCGTTCCCCCTGGATGTGGAGGCCCGGCTGGCAGCCTTCTGCGCGGCGAAAGTGGCCTGGGCGTAGCGTGCAAGGAGTTCGAGTGCCGGTTTCGCCTCCACCAGGTGGGGAACCGGCGTGGCCGCGCCGGTACGCTTGAGCGTGGCATCCACCAGGGCCACCATCAGCCCCATGTCGGCCTTGCAGTCATGCGCCAGCCTGCGGTACCCGACGATGGTCACGATCAGCAGCACCAGCGCCCCGCCCGCCACCAGCCCCAGCAGCAGGGTCCAGGAGATGCCTGCCGTGGCGGGCGCCGCGTACCGGATCTGCCAGAAGGTACCGGGCACCTGGAGCGTGCCATCCACCTGCTTCCGCCCGACGTCACCGGAACCGGCCAGGAGCACCTTGGCGCCACCATAGACCTGTTCCAGTACCACGTAGGACTCCTTCAGATCGAGCGCTGCGACGCTCTTGCGCAACGCATCGAGCGGAAACACCGCCAGCAGCACACCCACCGGTTTTCCTTCTGCGGGCACCGGGGCCGCCAGCAGCATCTGCTGCCGTCCGCTCTTGTCACGGACCACCTGTGCAGGCGGCGTCCGCCGGTTCTTGAGCACCGACTGGAACATCTCCGCTGCGGCGAAACTTCCGGAGACCGCCTCGAGCACCTGTTCGTCCTGCCAGCCGGCAGGAATGGGTGCCACCCGGATCACCCCCGGCAGCTTGTCGGCCATTCGACGACGGAGCGCATCCAGATCCTCTCCCCGTTTCAGGGCTTCGGCGACGCCCGGCTGGTCCGCCAGCAGGGTCAGCATGCCGATGCGGTCCTGCACCGTCCCGGCCACCTGGTTCTGCAGCGCACGCGCCAGGGTCTGGGTGATGCGAGCCAGCCGCTCGGAAGCGGCCTCGCTGCTGAGCCAGCTGGCCGACCAGGTGAACGCGGCGGTGACCACCATGGCTGCCAGGATGACGGGCAGATAATAGGAGAAGATGCTGCGCGAACTCTTCACTCCCTGGTATTCGGCAGCAATGCCCTGGGATGGCGCCGCCTCGGTTTCCCCCTTCCCCTTCTTTCTTCTGGCCAGCAACTCCGTTTCCTCCCTTCTCGTGATTCAAGCCCGTTTTTCTTGCCGGTTCAGTCCTTCCCTTCCACCGACGCGATCAGCTCCACCAGCCGTTGCGCGAGTGTCGCCTTGTCCTGGAAAGGCAGGCTCTGCCGCCCCCCCTTCCAGATCACCTCGAGCGCGTTCTGGTCCACCTCGAAACCGGCACCCTCGCCCACGCGGTTGGCCGCGATCATGTCCACTCCTTTCACCTCGAGCTTTCGCCGGGCGTACTGGAGCAGGCCCCCGGTTTCGGCAGCGAATCCCACGGTGAAGGGACCGTCGGGCAGTGCGGCGACCTCGGCGAGAATATCCGGGTTCCGCCGCATCCGGAGCTCGAGTATATCGGAAGATTTCTTGATTTTCGTATCTTCCCGCCGCTCCGGCCGGTAGTCGGCCACCGCGGCGCAGCCCACGAACAGATCCTGCCCGGAGACGGCGTCGAGGACGGCCTCGCGCATCTCCAGCGCCGTCTCCACATCCACGCGCTGCACCCCGGCGGGCGTGGGCAGGGAGACCGGCCCGGTCACCAGGGTCACCTCGGCTCCCTCCCGCGCAAAGGCATGCGCCAGGGCGAACCCCATCTTGCCGGAGCTGCGGTTGCTCAGGTAACGGACCGGATCCAGCGGCTCCCGGGTGGGACCGGCCGTGACCATCACCCTGCGTCCCGCGAAGAGCCCCGGACCGGACAGGATGCGCCCGAGGATCTCCTCCGGCTCGCTCATGCGGCCGGGCCCGCTCTCTCCACACGCCTGTTCACCGGCTTCCGGGCCGACGAACTCCACGCCCCTCGACTCCAGCAGGGCCACGTTCTCCCGCGTGGCCGGATGCAGCCACATCCGGTGGTTCATGGCCGGAGCGATCAGCAGGGGCGCTTCGCTGGCCAGGCAGAGGGTGGTGAGCAGGTCGTCCGCATGGCCGTGCGCCAATCGCGCGATGAAGTCGGCGGTGGCCGGCGCCACCACCAGCTGCTCCGCCCACCGCGCCAGCTCGATGTGTCCCATGGCCGACTCGTGCGCCTCGTCGAAGAGGTCCACCCGTACCGGGTTGCCGGAGAGCGCCTGGAAGGTGAGCGGCGTGACGAAGCGCGTGGCCGACTCCGTGAGCACCACGCGTACCCGGGCCCCCTCCCGCCCGAGCAGGCGAACCAGCTCGCAGCTCTTGTAGGCGGCGATCCCCCCGGTGACACCCAGGAGGACCCTCTTCCCGGAATCCGACATACGGCCACTGTCCCCTTCGACATCGAAAGCCCAAGGGTATACCGGAGGGAGGCTTCACGGCAAAGGCGCGGTTCTGCTAACCTCCCGCGGGAACCACTGCTTCAGGGAGGAAGCCCATGGCCATCCGCGACTGGCCAGCAGAAGAGCGGCCGCGAGAAAAACTGCTCGCCCTTGGCCCCCAGGCACTGAGCGACGTCGAGCTGCTCGCCATCTTCCTGCGCACGGGCACCCGCGGCAGGAGCGCCATCGACCTGGCACGCGATCTCGTCCGGGAATTCGGCGGACTGCAGCCCCTGCTGGCCGCCCCACGCGAGCGGTTCTGCGCAGCGCCCGGCCTCGGCGACGCCAAGTACTGCCAGCTGCAGGCGGTGGTGGAGATGGCCCACCGCTGTCTCCGGGAGGAGCTGGCACGCACCGACGTGCTCACCTCGCCACAGCGGACCCGGGACTACCTGAGCCTGCGGCTGCAATCCCACCCCCGGGAGGTGTTCGCCTGCCTCTTCCTGGACAACCGCCACCGGGTGATCGCCTTCGAGGAGCTGTTCCACGGCACCATAGACGGCGCCAGCGTGCATCCGCGCGAGGTGGTGAGGCGGGCACTGGACCACAATGCAGCCGCGCTGATCCTGGCCCACAACCACCCCTCGGGCGTGGCAGAACCGAGCGAGGCGGACCGACGGATCACCCTCCGCCTCAAGGAGGCCCTGGCGCTCATCGACGTGCGGGTGCTGGACCACATCGTGGTGGGGCGAAGCCAGGCCACTTCCCTGGCCGAGCTGGGGCTGTTGTGAGTGAAGTTCGGCCCGGGGGCGGGCCTCCTACAACCCCTGGTAGGAGCGGCGCCCCCGCCGCGAATCGTTTGAAGTTCGGCCCGAGTGCGGGCCTCCTACAGGTGCAGGCGCCGCAGGGCCGGGTCGATGCTGCTCCGCTCCCAGATGCGCCGGAACTCCTCCGCCAGGCGCCGCACCCGCGGCCGGGCGGCGTAGTCCGCGCGCACGTTGCCGAAGTCGTGCCAGAGGTTGCGCAGCAGGTACCCTTCCTCGTCCGCCAGCATGAAACTGCGCTCGTCCCCCTCGTACTCCTCGTTGCGGCGGCGGATGGCGATGCTGCTGGCCAGGTCCTGCGCCAGCTGCAGCAGCCTGCCGCCGCGGGCCAGCTCCGAAGTGTCGGCCACCAGGATCTCCAGGCGGGTGCTGGGGTGGCGAATCACCAGCTGCCGCACCGCTTCCACGAAACAGCCCTGGTCGTAGATGCGGGGGTCGAGGCGGTGCGAGTAGATCAGCAGCCGCCGCCGGCTCTGGGCCGCCATGTGGCAGCTGTGCGCCTTCAGGGCCTCCAGGCCGTGGAGCGCCAGGGGGCCGGGGCTCTCCCCCAGCCTGCAGTCACCCGTTTCCATCGATTCCTCCGTTTCGCCGGGCCCGAAAACCACTATAGCACCGGGCTGTTCCGGAAGCGGGCGCTCACCGGCAAAAAATTTGCCAACGACCACCGTCTCTGGTATAAATTCGCGTCTTTTCCAGCCCCGGCGGGTGTCCGGGCGCGTAACGAACCAGTTCAACCGAGGCTCAGAACCATGTCCAAAGTGTGTCAGGTCACAGGCAAGCGGCCGGTTACCGGGAACAACGTCTCCCATTCCCACCGCAAGACCCGCCGCCGTTTTCTGCCCAATCTCCACTACCACCGCTTCTGGGTGGAGAGCGAACAGCGCTGGGTGCGCCTGCGTGTCTCTGCAGCCGGCATGCGCACCATCGACAAGAAAGGCATCGACACCGTGCTCGCCGAAATGCGCGCCCGCGGTGAAAAGGTTTAAGGAGCTCAGACATGGCCAAGGCAGTTCGTGAAAAAATCCGCCTCAACTCCACCGCCGGCACGGGGCACTTCTACACCACCACCAAGAACAAGCGCACCCAGACCGGCAAGATGGAGATCCGCAAGTACGATCCCGTGGCCCGCAAGCACGTGATCTACAAGGAGGGCAAGATCAAGTAGGAACCCCCTCCCCGCGGTTCGAAAAGGCCCCGCCCGGCGCGGGGCTTTTTGTTGTCTGCCCCGCTGAAACAGACTGTTACAAAATCACCGGGATTTCTTGATCCGTTTCAAGGTTCACGGAAAGGAACCGGAACAACCTGTACCCGTCCTGAAACCGAACGCCGAGGTGGACCATGAAACCGGATACGCTC
>JALWGP010000253.1 GCA_027038775.1 Sedimenticola sp.
CATCGAACCGTTCGCGGCGGGGGCGGGCCTCCTACGGGAGCAAAGGTGGTTTCCCGCCGCCCTCCAGCCGGGGCGCCCTGCGCGAGGCCAGCGCCTGCTTCGTCCGCAGCAGGTAGCCGGCCAGGGCGCCGCCG
Source organism: Sedimenticola sp. (assembly GCA_027038775.1). GTDB lineage: Bacteria > Pseudomonadota > Gammaproteobacteria > Chromatiales > Chromatiaceae > Thiolapillus. The sequence goes on from JALWGP010000253.1 coordinate 135, forward strand.
GTGCCAGTGACCAGCAGCAGCCCCAGGGTCATGAACTGGGTGAACATCATCACCCCGCCTGCCAGCAGCAGGCCGCCCAAAGCCAGTGTCACCTTGCGCCCGGACCGGGCCTGGATGCGGTTGCGTTCCCGTTCGAACTGCTGGCGGTTCTTCTCCAGCATCTTCGTTTTTTCCCGCTCGGCCCGCACCTGGAACTTTTCCCGCTCCCGGGAGAAGCGCTCCTCCATCCGGGCGCGGGTGAGGCGCCGCGCCTGGCCCACCAGGGAGTGGAACCAGAGGGCGGCGACCAGGGCCACCACCGCCAGGGGCAGCACGGTGGCCAGCCTGGCATCCAGGGTCTCCTGGCGGGAGGCCAGGATCACCAGCGCCGCCGTGGCCGCCTGGATGGCGAGGATGCCGAGAAGGAAGCGCAGGAAGACCATGACCCCATCTTCTCAAACGAATCCCGATTTGTCAGGATGAGGAAAAAACGGCTGGGAGGAAACGGAATGACCGCGGAAGAGCTGGAAGGGGTGATGCGCCGCTGGGGCCTCAACGCCGCCGAGCTGGCGAAGGTGCTCTGCGTGCACAGCAACCGGATGAGCGAGTACCTGGGCGGTGTGACCCGCATCCCCTGCAGCCTAGCCTTCAGTGTCGAGGCCCTGGAGCTGCTGGACCCGGACCGGCGCCAAGCCCTGCTGGAGCGGCGCAAGGCCCGCAGGCCGCACGAACCCTGAATTCCCCCACTGAAATGAAAACCCGTCCCGGGCCGAAAGGTCTGCGGTGGGGGCGCCGCTGCCTGTTGGACACGGAAACGGGCCCCCCTGCCCGTTTCCTTTTCGGCGGCGGAAAAACGCGGTTTTCCGCCGCCTCCGCTTCGCGCCGCACATCCCGGTGCGGGGTGGGAAGCCTGTCCCGGGCCGAACATCGAACCGTTCGCGGCGGGGGCGCCGCTCCTACCCGTAGGAGGCCCGCCCCCGGGCCGAATTCCAAGACATTCGCGGCGGGGGCGCCGCTCCTGCAAGTACAGGACTCCGGCCCGGGATGGTCAGAAGCGGAAGTGCCGTGGCTCGGGGATGTGTCTCAGCGGTGGCAGGTCGGTCTCGAAGAGGTAGTCCTGGACGAACTCGTCGCCGCGGCGCGTCACCCGCATGGCGTGCATCACCGGCGACTCGCCCACCACCTGGAAGAGACGGCCGCCCGGCGCCAGCACCGCCTCCAGGGCCGGGTCGTAGAAAGGCATGGAGCCGGTGACCGCCACCACGTCGAACCCCTCCTTCGGCAGGTTCTCCAGGGTGAGGGGGTTGCCCAGGTGGAGATGGACGTTGTTGATCCCCTGGCGGGCCAGTTTGTCCGTGGCGGACTGGATGAAATCCTCGTGGATGTCGTAGCTCACCACCGAGTTGCCCAGGGTGGCCAGGCAGGCGGTGACGAAGCCGCTGCCGGTGCCCACCTCCAGGACATGGTCGGTGGGCCGGATCTCCAGCGCCTGCAGCATGCGCGCCTCCACCTTGGGTTCCATCATCGTCTCGCCGTGGCCCAGGGGAATGCGCAGGTCGGCGAAGGCGAGCTCGAGGTAGTCGTGGGGCACGAAGCGCTCGCGGGGCACCTCCTGCATCACGCGCAGCACCCGCTCGTCGAACACCTCCCACGGCCGGATCTGCTGCTCGGCCATGTTGAAGCGGGCTTTCTCCAGGTCGGTCATGATCATCTGAATTCTCTCCAGCGGCATGCGGCCGCCCAAGGGTAAGGGGAAAATCCGTGGCAGACAAGTGGAAAGCCTCCCTTGCATTGGCGCGGGCCATTGGCTAACGTGGATGCTGTTTCACACCGCTCCGCATCCTGGAGACAACCACCATGAGCGCCATTCCCGAAGATTTCATCCGCCAGACGGCGCGTCTGTCGGAGGACGTCACCCGCCCCTTCCCCCGCTCCCGCAAGATCTACGTGGAGGGGAGCATGCCCGGCGTGCGGGTGCCCATGCGCGAGATCGAACAGGAGCCCACCCGCACCCTGCAGGGCGAGGAGGAGAACCCGCCCATCTACGTCTACGACACTTCCGGCCCCTACACCGACCCCGCCGCCCGCATCGACCTGCTCAAGGGGCTGCCGCCCCTGCGCGAGCCCTGGATCGAGGCGCGCGGCGACACCGAGCGGCTGGAGGGCCCGACTTCCGAATATGGCCGCGCCCGCCAGAGTGATCCCGAGCTGGCCCACCTCCGCTTCGAGCACATCCGCACGCCGCGTCGGGCGAAGCCCGGGGCCAACGTGACCCAGATGCACTACGCGCGGCAGGGCATCGTCACTCCCGAGATGGAGTTCGTGGCCATCCGCGAGAACATGAGGCTGGACGAGCTGCGCCGCGACCCCCGCTACACGAAGCTGCTGAAGCAACATCCCGGCCAAGCCTTCGGCGCCCGCCTGCCGGAGGAGATCACCCCCGAGTTCGTGCGCGACGAGGTGGCCGCCGGGCGCGCCATCATCCCCGCCAACATCAACCACCCCGAGGCCGAGCCCATGATCATCGGCCGCAACTTCCGGGTGAAGGTGAACACCAACATCGGCAACTCCGCCGTCACCTCCTCCATTGCCGAGGAGGTGGAGAAGATGGTCTGGTCCTGCCGCTGGGGCGGCGACACCCTGATGGACCTCTCCACCGGCAGGAACATCCACGAGACCCGCGAGTGGATCCTGCGCAACAGCCCCGTGCCCATCGGCACCGTGCCCATCTACCAGGCGCTGGAGAAGGTGGACGGCAAGGCGGAGGAGCTGAGCTGGGAGATCTTCCGTGACACCCTGATCGAGCAGGCCGAGCAGGGGGTGGACTACTTCACCATCCATGCCGGGGTGCTGCTGCGCTACGTGCCGCTGACCGCCGAGCGGGTCACCGGCATCGTCTCGCGTGGCGGATCCATCCTCGCCAAGTGGTGCCTGGCCCACCACAAGGAGAACTTCCTCTACACCCACTTCGAGGAGATCTGCGAGATCATGAAGGCCTACGACGTGGCCTTCAGTC
>JALWGP010000254.1 GCA_027038775.1 Sedimenticola sp.
ATGCGCTTCCACCCGGGCCGGACCCGCGCGGCGCGTCCGGCGCGCCTGCCGTATTCATCGCGAGGAGACCGGTGCACGCAACCCTGAACAAGAGACTCCGGGAGGGTGCCTTCCTGCTGCTGCTGGCCGTCAGCGGCTATTTCGTCCTCTCCCTGGTGACCTTCTCGCCGGAGGATCCCGGCTGGTCCTTCGTGGGCGAGCGGCAGCACGCCGCCAACGGCGGCGGCCCGGCCGGCGCCTGGTTCTCCAGCGTGCTCTACTCCCTCTTCGGCTGGCTCGCCTACCTTTTCCCGGTGGTGATCCTGTGGAGCGGCTGGCTGCTGTTCCGCGACCGGGGTGAGGAGAAGGAGCGGGACTACCGCCTGCTGGTGGTGCGCTGGATCGGCTTCTTCATCACCCTGGTGGCGGGCACCGGGCTGGCGGCCATGCACCTGCCGCCGGACACCACCCTGCCCGCAGGGCCCGGCGGCATCCTCGGCCAGGCGGTGCAGCAGGCGCTGGTGGAGGTGGTGAGCTTCGCCGGCGGCAGCCTCTTCCTGCTGGCCCTCTTCCTGGTGGGGTTCACCCTCTTCAGCGGCCTCTCCTGGGTGGCGCTCATGGAAGGCATCGGCGGGCTGGTGCTGGGCGGCTTCGGCCAGGTGCGCCAGTTCCTGCGCAGCCGCGGCGAGGCGGCCGAGGCGCGCCGCCTCAAGCAGGAGCGCAGCGAGGCGCTGAAGAAGGAGAAGAAGAAGATCGAGAAGCGCAAGCCGCCGCGCATCGAGCCCGAGATGACCAAGGTGGTGCCCAGCGTGCGGGTGGAGAAGGAGAAGCAGATGACCCTCATCGAGCCGGAGCCCAACTCCGAGCTGCCGCCTCTTTCCCTTCTCGACCAGCCGCAGCACAGCGAGTACGGCTACTCCGAGGAGGCGCTGGAGGCGCTCTCCCGCCTGGTGGAACGCAAGCTGGAGGATTTCCGCATCCAGGTGCAGGTGGTGGCGGTCCATCCCGGCCCGGTGGTGACCCTCTTCGAACTGCAGCTGGCGCCGGGCACCAAGGCGAGCAAGATCACCAACCTCTCCAAGGACCTGGCCCGCTCCCTCTCGGTGATCTCGGTGCGGGTGGTGGAGGTGATTCCCGGCAAGTCCACCATCGGCCTGGAGATCCCCAACGAGCACCGCGAGATGGTCTACCTGAGCGAGGTGCTCTGCTCGCAGGAGTACGACCAGTCGAAGTCGCCGCTGACCCTGGTGCTGGGCAAGGACATCTCGGGCAAGCCGGTGGTGGCGGACCTGGCCAAGATGCCCCACGCTCTCATCGCCGGCACCACCGGCTCGGGCAAGTCGGTGGCCATCAACGCCATGATCCTCAGCCTGCTCTACAAGGCGAAGGCGGACGAGGTGCGCCTCATCATGGTCGATCCCAAGATGCTGGAGCTGTCGGTCTACGAGGGCATCCCCCACCTGCTGACGCCGGTGGTCACCGACATGAAGGAGGCGGCCAACGCCCTGCGCTGGTGCGTGGGCGAGATGGAGCGGCGCTACCGGCTGATGGCGGCGCTGGGGGTGCGCGGCATCGGCGGCTACAACAAGAAGATCCGCGAGGCGGAGAAGCGGGGCGAGCCCATCCGCGATCCCCTGTGGCAGCCCGACCCCACCGGCCTCACCGAGGACGAGCCCGCCGAGGCGCCCTTCCTCACCCACATGCCCTACATCGTGGTGGTGATCGACGAGCTGGCCGACATGATGATGGTGGTGGGCAAGAAGGTGGAGGAACTCATCGCCCGCCTGGCACAGAAGGCGCGGGCCGCCGGCATCCACCTGCTGCTGGCCACCCAGCGTCCCTCGGTGGACGTGATCACCGGCCTCATCAAGGCCAACATCCCCACCCGGGTGGCCTTCCAGGTCTCCTCGCGCATCGACTCGCGCACCATCCTCGACCAGATGGGCGCCGAGCACCTGCTGGGCCATGGCGACATGCTCTACCTGCCGCCGGGCAGCTCCATCCCCCAGCGCACCCACGGCGCCTTCGTCTCCGACGAGGAGGTGCACCGGGTGGTGGATTTCCTGAAGAAGTCGGGCGAGCCCGACTACATCGACGCGATCGTGCAGGAACCCACCGAGGCGATCCCGGGTCTATCTGCCGAGGCTTCCGGCGTGGAGACCGAGGATGCCGATCCCCTCTTCGACGAGGCGGTGCGCATCGTCACCGAGACGCGCCGCGCTTCCATCTCGGGCGTGCAGCGGCGCCTGAAGATCGGCTACAACCGCGCCGCCCGCCTGGTGGAGGAGATGGAGCGCATCGGCATCGTCAGCCCGCCCGACGGCAAGGGCAACCGCGAGGTGCTGGCGCCGCCGCCACCGGAGGATTGACCGGGCGCAGGAGCGGCGCCCCCCGCCGTGAATTGTTTGAGTTCGGCCCGGGGGCGGGCCTCCTAACGGGTAGGAGCGGCGCCCCCGCCGCGAATGGTTTGAGGTTCGGCCCGGGGCGGGCCTCCTACGGGGATGGACGGTTCCACCACCACCTGAGATACACAAATGCATCCATTGTTGCCACGACTCTTCTTCACCCTTCTCCTGTTGTCTGCAACAGGGGTTTCCAGCGCCGCCGATTCCCCCCGCCAGCGCCTCGAATCCTTCCTCGACGGCCTCCACACCCTCATGGCCGAGTTCGAACAGCAGGTGATCGACACCGAGACCAACGAGGTGAGCCTGGCCCGCGGCACCCTCTATGTCTCCCGGCCCAGCCGCTTCCGCTGGGAGTACGAGGGGGAGGAGGGGCGCTACATCGTGGCCGACGGCCGGACCATCTGGCTGGTGGAGCCGGACCTGGAACAGGTGAGCCAGCGTTCGCAGAAGGCGGCGCTCAGGGGCACGCCCGCCGGCCTGCTGGCGGAGAAGGTGGAGCTCGACCGCGACTTCGAGGTGGAGGAGCTGGGGATACGCCAGGGCGTGGCCTGGCTCAAGCTCACGCCGCGGGACGAGCAGAGCCAGTTCGAGCAGATCCTCGTCGGCCTGGACGGGCAGGGGCTGGCGCGGCTGGAGATGGCCGACCGTTTCGGCCAGGTGACCAACTTCCGCTTCACCCACCTCGAGAAGAACATGCCCCTGCCCGAGGAACTCTTCCGTTTCGAGCCGCCGCCCGG
>JALWGP010000255.1 GCA_027038775.1 Sedimenticola sp.
CTGCTGGGTGATCTGCCGCACCAGGTCGTGCACCCGCGCCGAGGCGGCCGCCCCCTGGCCCTCCACGGCCAAGTAGGCCTTGGTGACGGCGATGCTGATCTTGGTGGGGTCGAAGCTCACCACCTTTCCGTTGCGCTTCATCACCTGGAGCGGGATGGCGGGCTGCTCCACGGTGGCGGTGGGTGGTGATTCCAGGACGGTGTCGGTGGTGGGCGGAACGGCGATCTCTTCGATGGAAGCGGGGGTCTCGGTGGTGGCCATGGCGTCTCCCTGATGGATTGGCTGTTGCTGGTGGACAGGGGGCGATGGCGGGCTGCGGCGGGGTTGTCAGAATTCTTGCCTGCTGCTGCCGGGGCAGCGGGCCATCGACCCTGTCGGCATCATATTTGGGGGATTTTTCAGTGTCAACCACAACATATTGTGTACAAAGCGGTGAAAAAAGCGGTGAAAACTGTGGAAGGGTTGTGGATGAAATGGGGGAAAAAGAAAACTCCCTGGGGATTCAGGGAGTTGAAAAATCGCTATATCAGGAGGTTCTGAAGTGGAGCGCCTGCCACGGCCCACAAGATGTGGACCCTGGCAGTGGGCCGAAATCACGCTTTCAGCCAGCCCTCGATGGTCTTGCGGTCCGGCACCCCGCCGGCGTGGACCACGGTGCCGTCGATCACCACGCCGGGCGTGGACATGACGCCGTAGCTCATGATCCGGGCCACGTCCTCCACCTTCTCCAGCCGGATCTCGACGCCCAGCTCGCGGGCGGCCTCCTCGATGCGCCTGGCCGTGGTCTGGCAGTTGGCGCAGCCGCTTCCCAGTACCTTGATCTCTTTCATGGTCGTCTCTCCTTCAGGCAATGAAATTGAACCCCCAGCCCACCAGGGTGAAGGCCACCGCCAGCACCCCGGCGTAGAGCGCCAGCGCCGGCCAGCGGATCACCTTCCGCAGGATCAGCATCTCCGGCAGGGAGAGGGCGGCGATGCTCATCATCAGCGCCAGCACCGTGCCCAGGGCCACCCCCTTGCCGAGCATCGCCTCGGCGATGGGGATCACCCCGGTGGCGTTGGAGTAGAGCGGAACGCCCAGTAGCACGGCCAGGGGCACCGTGTACCAGTCGTCTCCGCCCAGGTGTTCGCTCACCCAAGCCGCGGGCACGAAGCCGTGGAACAGGGCCCCCACGGCGATGCCGATGACCACCCACTTCCAGATCCGCCCGACGATCTCCTTCACCTCGGACCAGGCGTAGCGGTGGCGGCCGGCCAGCGAGGTGTCCGGCTCCTCCCGGTGCATCTCGCCCATGCGGATCTTCCACACGTACGCCTCCACCCAGCGCTCGGGCCTGAACCGCTCCATGACCACACCCCCCAGGTAGGCCACCACCAAGCCGGAGAGAATGTAGAGCGCCGCCAGCTTCCAGCCGAGGATGCCCACCAGGATCACCGCGGCCACCTCGTTGATCATGGGGCTGGCGATGAGAAAGGAGAAGGTGACCCCCAGCGGAATGCCCGCCTCCACGAAACCGATGAAGAGCGGCACCGAGGAGCAGGAGCAGAAGGGCGTCACCGCGCCGAGCCCGATGGCCAGGGTGCGCGCCAGCCACTTGGGCCGGCCGCGCACGAAGTCGCGCACCTTCTCCGGCGACAACAGCGCCCGCAGCAGCCCCATCACGTAGATCACCACCACCAGCAGGGTGAAGATCTTGGTGACATCCATAACGAAGAACTGCACAGCGGCGCCCGCGGGGCTCTGGGGCGGGAGGTCCAGCCACTGGTAGGCGATGAGGTTTCCCAGGGATTCGAACATGGCGCATATTATATTCGGATATCCGAATATATGTAACCGCAGATCACCGGCGGGCCAGCACGTGGGTGAAAACGGGCACCGCCAGCAGGGTGAGGAAGGTGCCGGTGAGCAGGCCGCCGATGGCGACGATGGCCAGGGGAGAGAGCCGCTCGATGCCCACCGCCCACTCCAGCGCGATGGGCAGCATGCCCACGGCGGCGGAGACGGCGGTCATCAGGATGGGCCGGGTGCGGATGGAGACCGCCCCCAGCAGCGCCTCGTCGAGCGACTTGCCCCGGTGCAGCGCCTGGTGGGTGAAGTCCACCAGCAGGATGCCGTTGTTCACCACCACCCCCATGAGCAGGATCAGCCCCATGAAGCCGGGCATGGAGCCGAACTTGCCGGCCAGCATCAGCCCCCAGGCGGCGCCGATGATGGCCAGCGGCAGGGTGAAGAGGATCGCCAGCGGCTGCAGGAAGGAGCGGAAGGTGACCACCAGCATCAGGTAGAGCAGCGCCAGGCCGATGGCGAAGGAGCGCACCAGGCGCTGGAAGGACTCCTGCAGCTGCTTGTATTCGCCTTCATAATGGATGCGGTAGCCGCGCGGCAGCTCGAGGTCCGCCAGCGCTCTTTCCACCCGCTCGTGCAGCCGGGTGATGGAAATATTGCGCCGCCAGGCCAGCACATCCACGGTGGGCAACAGTGCCTGGTGGGTTTCGGCGGTGGGAGCGGTGATCCAGCGCGGCCGGGCCATGGCGGCCAAGGGCACCAGGGTGCCGTCGGCGGTGCGGATGTTGAGCGCCTCCAGCGCCACCAGACCGTCCCGCTGGTCCGGTTTCAGCCGCACCCAGACCGGGATGGCGTTCTCGCCCGGCACCCGCAGGCTGCCGCCCGGGGTGCCGTCCACCTGGGCCGCCACCTGCTCGGCCACCTGCAGGGCGGTGAGACCGTAGAGCCGTGCCCGCGCTGGGTCCACGTTGAGCTCGATGCGCAGTGAGTCGCCCTGCCAGCTCCGTTCCACGCCGGTGAGCCCGCCCACCTGTTTCAACCGGGCCATGGCCTCGTCGGCCAGCCGGTCCAGCACCTGCGGGTCGGGGCCCTGGATCATCACGTCCACGCTGGAGCGGATGGAGGAGAGCGGCGTAGCGCCGTAGACCGCCATGTTGGCCGAGATCAGCCCGGGAATACGGTGCAGGCGGCGGCGGATGCGGTCCTGGATGGTCCAGATGTCCTGGTTGCGGTGGAAGCGGTCCACCAGGTTGAGAGTGATCTCGCCCTGCTGCAGGCGCCGCTGGGCGCCGAAGGACTTGACCCCCGCCTCCGAGCCCACCACCGCCGAGGTGAACAGGATCCAGTCGGCCGGCACCTCCTCTTCCACCACTTTCTCGATGCGCGCCATCAGTTGGCGCATCCGGTCGTCGTCGGTGTCGGGCTGGGCCTCGAAGGTGATGCGGGTGACCCCGGTGTCCATCATCGGCATGATCTCGCGCCCGAGGAAACGCATCTGGTTGGCCGAGGCGGCGAACAGCGCCAGGAAGCCGAAGATCACCAGCGCCCGGTGGCGCAGTCCCCAGGTGACCAGCGCCAGGTAGAAGCGCTTGAGGGGCTCGGTGACGAAGCGGTCGAAGGGGCGCAGCAGCCAGCCCAGCGGGTCGCGCCGGCCCGGCTTGACGATCCAGGGCGCCAGCAGCGGGATGAGGGTCACCGAGGCGATGAGGGAGGCGATCAGCGCGATGGAGAGGGTGACGGTGAGCGGTCGCAGCACCTGCTGAACGTAGCCGCCGATGAACATGATGGGGATCAGCACCAGCACCGTGGTGGCGGTGCCGGCGGCGTCGGCCAGCAGGATCTCCCGGGTGCCATTGATGGCGGCGGTGAGCCCCCGTTCGCCGAGCTGGGTCATGCGCCGCTCGATGTTCTCGATCACCACGATGGCGTCGTCCACCAGCAGCCCCACGGCGATGATGATGGCTGAGAGGGTGACCATGTCGAACTCGTAGCCGATGGCCTTGAGCGCGGCGAAGGTGATGAGGTAGGAGACCGGCAGCACCAGCGCCACCACGATGGAGGCGCGGGTGTTGCCCAGGAAGAGCAGGATCACGAAGATGGTCATGATCACCGCGTCGCGCAGGCTGTCGAGCATGTTGCTCACGGTGAGGCCAATGAGGCGCCCCTGGGTGTCGGCGATCTCGATGTGCAGGGCGGGGAACTGGTGCTGGATGCGGGGAAGCGCCTTCCGCACGGCGTCGATCACCGGTTGCGAGAAGCCTTCCTCGGAGCGCAGCAGGGCCACCGCCACCGCCGGCTTGCCGTTGCCGCGGTAGAGCGAGGTGGCGTCGGCCGCTCCCCACTTCACCTCGCCCAGCTCGCCCACGCGGATGTGATTGCCGCCCGGGAGCGGCACCAGCACCGCGGCCAGGTCCTCCGGCGTCTTCGCCAGGGTCTCGGCAGTGAGCAGGTAACGGTTGCCCTGGCGGTGGATCAGCCCCGCCGGCCTTGACAGGTTGGCGCCGGCCAGCGCCGCCGCCACCTGGCCCACGCTCAGGCCGTGGGCGGCCAGCCTGTCGCGGTCCAGGCTCACCGATACCTGGCGCTGGTCGCCGCCGAACACCTCCGCCTCGGCCACGCCGGGCAGGTTGAGCAGGGTGTCGCGCAGCGGGTTCTCCGCCAGCCGGCGCACGTCGCCCAGGTCCAGACCGCTGTTCTTCGCCGGGGTCACCGCCAGCACCATCACCGGCCGCGCGGCATCGGTGATCTTGAAGATGAGCGGCTCGCGGATTCCCTCGGGCAACAGGCCGCGCACCCGGGAAAGCTCGGTGGCCACCGCGTTGGCGGCGTTTTCGATAGGCTTGCCGTACTCGAACTCCACCTGCACCGCCGAGACACCGTCGCGCGAGGTGGAGGTGACCCGGCGCACCCCGTCGATGGCCGACAGGCGCACCTCGATGGGGTGGGTGATCTCCCGCGCCACGTCGGCCGCCGCCGCCCCCGGCCAGCGGGTCACCACCGAGACGCTGGGACGGTTGACGTCGGGAAAGAGGTTGGTGGGCATCTGCAGATAGCCGAGCACGCCCAGCAGCACCACCACCAGGGTGGCTGACAGAATGGCGTGAGGCTGATTCAGGACCTTGCCGAAATTCATCGGGCCGGCTCCACCACCACCGGATCGCCGTCGGAGAGCTGGAGCAGCACGCTGCGGTGGGCCACTACCACTTTGGTTCCGGCTTGCAGATTGCCTTTCACCGCCGCCTGGCGATCACCCTCCAGCAACACCTGCACGGCCACCTTGCGCAGGCGCCCCTCCTCCACCTTGAACAGCCAGGTCCTGCCGCTGCCGGTGCGCACCAGCGACTCCAGCGGCACCTTGCGTGCGTCGTCCACCGACTGCAGGATCACCTCGGCAGGGATGCGGGCGCCACTGGGCAGGCCAAAAGGGAGACGTTCCAGGTCCGCCTCCGCGGTGCCCAGGGCGCGGGCGTCCAGCGCCGGGAAGATGCGGCTGAGCTTCACCCGTTGCTGTCTGCCGCCGTGACGCAGCACCACCTCGGTGCCGGGATGGATGCGGGAGAGAATCTCCTGGGGCAGGGTCACCTTCATGCGCGCGGCGCTGTCCACGCTGAGCCGGTAAAGGGGGGTGCCGGGCTGCACGGCGTCGCCGGGTTCGGCCAGGCGGGCGGCGATCACCGCCGCCACCGGCGCTTTCACCTCGCCGTAGCCAATGCGCACCTGGAGCGCGGAGATCTGGCGCTGCAGGTTATTGACCTTCTCCTTGGCCGCCACCCAGGCGGTGCGCCGCGCCTGTAGTGCCTCGTCACTGGTAAGTCTTTTTTTCTTTAGTTCCTGCTGGCGGTGGTACTCGTCCCGGGTGCGTTCCACCTCGGCCCGGGCCGCCGCCAGCTGCGCCTCCAGTCCGGCACGCTTCTCCAGCAGTTCGCGCACGTCGATGCGCGCCAGCCGCTGGCCGGGTTTCACCGCCACCCCCTCGCGCGGCCCCATCTCCAGGATGGTGCCGGCCACCTGGGCGCGCAGGGTGATCTCCTGGCTGGCGGTGAGCTCGGCCAGGGTGGGGAAAGCGCGGTGGAGGCTGCCCCGTTCCACGGTAGCCACGTGCAGCGCCCAGGGCGCGGCCTCGGGCGGTGGCATCCCGGCAAGCTGGACGGCCCGCTTCTGGCGGATCTTCACCCCGGCGACAACCGCGGCGAGGAGTACCAGAAGCACCAGCAGGGTGAAGAGCAGTTTCCTGGCGGGGAAGTTCATGGGCGGAGGTTCCAGTGGTGAAAGCGATCCTCATTGTTGCCCGTCCGGCGGAGACGGGGCATTGATGGACATCAAATGTATTCGGTGATTCGAATATAGTGGCTGCGAGGCAGGTGAGGGCGTTTCAGCCGGCGCTGCAGGAGAGCTGGCTCACGTCCTTGTGGAAGGTCTGGGTGCAGTGGTCGCAGGTTATGCCGGTGATGCGAAGGATGAAGTGGGTCATGGCCAAGCTCCTTGGGAGAGATGCAACCAAGGTTACAGGCTGTACCCTGCTACGGGGTCAAGAAGGGAATCGACAGGTTGGGCTGGAAAGTGCAAAGGTCAGTGGCTCGTGGAAGGCTGGGGGAGAGACAGCGACAGCAGCGCAGCCATGAGCACGAAGCCGGCGGACCACCAGAGGCATCCCTCCAGCCCCCACACCTGGTAGGCCCAGCCCGAGAGTACGGTGCCGGTGAGCCGGCCGCCGGCATTGGCCATGTAGTAGAAGCCCACGTTCATCGCCACCTTGTCGTGGGAGGAGTAGGCCAGGATCAGGTAGGAGTGGACCGCCGAGTTGATGGCGAAGACCACGCCGAAGAGCACCAGGCCGACCACCACCACCCACTGCGCCGGCCATCCCAGGTGCAGCCCCAGCGCCATGCCGGCGGGAAAGGCGAACAGGACGAAGGCCCACAGGCGGGCGGTGTCGCCGCCGGGACCGCCACCGTGGTGACTGCGGCGCAGCAGGCCGGGGGCGGCGGCCTGGACGAAGCCGTAGCCGATCACCCACAGGGCGAGGAAGCCGCCCACCCGCATGAAATCCCACTCCAGCACGTCGTAGAGAAAGACCGGCAGGCCCACCACGAACCAGACGTCGCGCGAGCCGAAGAGGAAAAAGCGCGCGGCGGAGAGCCAGTTGATGGCCGCCACCCTGGAGAAGACCTGGGTGAACCTGGGCTTGGACTTCATGCGGCCCACGCCGGAGGGCAGCAGCCAGGCGGTGATCAGCAGCACCGTCAGCAACATCCCGGACAGGCTGAGCAGGGCGCCGCGGAAGCCGATGAACTGCAGCAACGCCGCGCCGACGAAGAAGCCGGCCCCCTTGAGCGCGTTCTTGGAGCCGGTGAGGATGGCCACCCATTTGAACAGCCTGCTCTCGGCGCCGCCCTTGACCAGGGTCTTCACCGACGCCTTGGCCGACATCTTGTTGAGATCCTTGGCGATGCCCGAGAGCGCCTGGGCGAACATCACGTAGGGCACCGAGAGCCAGGCGTCGGGCACCGCCAGCATGGCCAGCGCCGCCACCTGCAGCCCCATGCCGATGTGCATGGTGAGGTTGAGGCCGATGCGTGCCCCCAGCCAGCCGCCCACCAGGTTGGTCACCACGCCGAAGAACTCGTAGAAGAGGAACAGCATGGCCACCTCGAAAGGCGAGTAGCCCAGCAGGTGGAAATAGAGCACCACCAGCATGCGGATGGCGCCGTCGGTGACGGTGAACGCCCAGTAGCCTCCGGTGACCGTGAGATAGTTGCGCGTGGCCTGATCCATGGGCTGACCGGTCACATCATGCGGGCCATTTTCGCCGCCAGTTCCATCATGCGGTTCACGTAACCCCACTCGTTGTCGTACCAGGCATAGATCTTCACCTGGGTGCCGTCGACCACGAGGATGGAGGGGCCGTCGACGATGGAGGAGCGGGGATCGTTGACATAGTCGATGGAGACCAGGGGCCGCTCCTCGTAACCCAGGATGCCCTTCAGCTCCCCGCCGGCGGCGTCCTTCAGATGGCCGTTGACCTCCTCCACGGTGACCGGCCGGGTCGCCTCGAAGACGAAATCGGTGAGCGAGGCGTTGAGCAGCGGCACCCGGATGGCGTGGCCGTTGAGTTTGCCCTCCAGCTCGGGAAAGATCCTGGTGATCGCCTTTGCCGAGCCGGTGGTGGTAGGGATGAGCGACTGGCCGCAGGCGCGGGCGCGGCGCAGATCCTTGTGCCCCTTGTCGACGATGGTCTGGGTGTTGGTGATGTCGTGGATGGTGGTCATGCTGCCGTGAACGATGCCGATCCTCTCGTGCATCACCTTCACCACCGGCGCCAGGCAGTTGGTGGTGCAGGAGGCGGCGGTGACGATGTCATGTTTTGCGGGATCGTAGAGGTGGTCGTTCACCCCGTACACCACGTTCAGCGCCGGCTCGGGCACCGGCGCCGACACCAGCACTTTCTTCACCCCCCGATCGAAATAGGGCTGGAGCTTTTCCCGGGTCTTGAATCGCCCGCTGCACTCGATCACCAGGTCCACCCCCAGGGCGCTCCAGTCGATGGCGGCGGGATCCTCAATGCTGCTGAAGCCTACCTCGCGGCCATCGACCAGCAGGGCGTCGTCCCGCCAGCCGATGTCGTGCTGCCAGCGGCCATGCACCGAGTCGAACTCCAGCAGGTGAGCATGACACCGGGCGTCGCCCCGAATCTCATTGACGTGCACGATTTCATACTCCGGCCGGTTCCAGCCGGCACGGAAGCCCAGCTTGCCCATGCGGCCGAAGCCGTTGATGGCGATACGAATGGTCATTTTTCTTCTCCCACGGTTTTCCAAAGGGGAAAGCGTGCCAGATGGATGTTACAGCGGGATGACCGCTCACCCATCGCAAGTGTCGCGTCGCTCCCGGGTCACTGACGGCAGCCGCTCCAGGTCGTGGCGGTAGGGATCGCGTTCGCGGCAGCCGTCGCGCAGCGCCTCCAGCAGGCGCCCGGCCCACAGGGGCAGCTCGGGGTGGATGCGATAGTGGATCCAGAGCCCTTCACGGCGGTCCTGCACCACGCCGGCCTCGCGCAGGATGGCCAAGTGGCGGGAGACCTTCGGCTGGGCCATTTCGAGCGCGCCGGTGAGCTCGCAGACGCACAGCTCGCCGCGCTCGAGCAGCAGGTTGAGAATGCGCAGGCGGGTTCCGTCCGCCAGCGCCCGCATAAACTGTTCCGGCTGGACCATGCGAAAACGATATCTGGAAAAACCGATATGAACAAGCCTGCCGGTTTGCGGCAGGACGGCGGGCGCAAGGGCGGTTAGAATCACGGGGGTCATCCGCTTCCGCTGAGGCTGAGCCGCACTTGGAAACCGACTACGTACCCGGCCAGAGATGGCTGAGCGACAGCGACCCCGACCTCGGGGTGGGCACCCTGGTGGAGATCGCGCCGCGCCGCCTGAAGCTGGCCTTCCCGGCGGTGGGCGAGAGCCGCATCTACGCCCTGCCGGATGCGCCGCTCACCCGCCTGCGGCTGGAGCGGGGGGACCGTTTTCGCGACCTGGAGGGAAACGAGTACCAGGTCACCGGCCTGGAGGAGCGGGGCGGGCTCTTCCGCTACCGCTGCGAGGGGGCGGACGGTGAGCCGGTCTTCATCGACGAGGGCCGCATCGACCCCAACCTCCAGCTCAACCGCCCCCGCGAGAAGCTGCTGGCGGGCCGACTGGACGACGACACCTGGTTCGACCTGCGCCGCCGCACCTGGCAGCAGGAGACACGGCTGCTCAAGTCCGAGGTGTTCGGGCTGGTGGGGCCGCGAATCCAGCTCATTCCCCACCAGCTCTACATCGCCCACCAGGTCTCC
The DNA here is from genome assembly GCA_027038775.1 of Sedimenticola sp. GTDB lineage: Bacteria > Pseudomonadota > Gammaproteobacteria > Chromatiales > Chromatiaceae > Thiolapillus. The sequence continues at coordinate 9,614 of JALWGP010000255.1, forward strand.
CGCCGCCAGGAGCCCCGCGCCCTGCTGGCGGACGAGGTGGGGCTGGGCAAGACCATCGAGGCGGGCCTCATTCTCCACCGCCTGCTGCTCGCCGGGCGCATCCAGCGGGTGCTGCTGGTGGTGCCGGAGCATCTGCTGCACCAGTGGCTGGTGGAGATGCTGCGCCGCTTCAACCTCCACTTTTCGATCTTCGACCGCGAGCGTTTCGACCAGGCGGAGGGAGACAACCCCTTCCTCGGCGAGAGCAGGAAGCCGAGGCTGCAGAG
>JALWGP010000256.1 GCA_027038775.1 Sedimenticola sp.
CTACAGCGGCACCCCCATTCTCTCCTTCTACGAGGAGCTGAAGAAGGGCAATGAAGAGGCCTTGAAAAAGGTCGAGAAGCTAGGGATAGACGCGAACAAGATTTCATCGGCGAAGGACCTAGCGGACGCCATGGCCGAGAAGATCAAGGAGCTGCTGCACGACCCCGACCTCCAGGGCACCGATCTGGTCCAGCACCGCTTCCACCTCGGCAACGTTCTCGCTGCGGCGATGACTGGCGGCGTCGATGACGTGCAACAGCAGCGCCGCCTCCACCGTCTCCTGAAGGGTGGAGCGAAAGGCGGCCACCAGCTCATGCGGCAGCTTGGAGATGAAACCCACGGTGTCCGCCAGCACCACCTCCTCCCCTTCGGGCAAGGTCAGACGCCGAAGGGTGGGATCCAGGGTGGCGAAGAGCTGGTCCCGGGCGTAGACGTGGGCGTGGGTGAGGCGGTTGAAAAGGGTGGACTTTCCGGCATTGGTGTAGCCCACGAGGGAGACGGTAGGCACCTCGGCACGCCGCCGGGCGCGCCGCCCCTGGTCGCGCTGGCTCTCCACCTTCGCCAGGCGGCGGCGGATCTGGTCGATGCGCTGGCCCAGCAGGCGGCGGTCGGTCTCCAGCTGGGTCTCGCCCGGCCCACGCAGGCCGATGCCCCCCTTCTGCCGCTCCAGGTGGGTCCAGCCCCGCACCAGGCGGGTGGAGAGGTGGCGCAGCTGGGCCAGTTCCACCTGCAGCTTGCCCTCGAAGGAGCGTGCCCGCTGGGCGAAGATGTCGAGGATCAGCCCGTTGCGGTCCAGCACCCGGCACTGGAAGAGCTTCTCCAGGTTGCGCTCCTGGCTGGGCGTGAGGGCGTGGTCGAAGATGACCAGCTCGGCCTCCTCCGCCTCCACCCGGTCGCGGATCTCCTCGGCCTTGCCCCGGCCGACGAAGTAGCGCGGATCGGGCGTCTGGCGCGCGCCGGTGACCAGCCCGAGGATCCTGGCGCCGGCCGAGGCGGCCAGCTCCCGGAACTCCCCGAGCTCGTCGGGATCGGGCTGCCCCTGGCGGGTGACGTGGACGAGCAGCGCCCGCTCCCCGGACCTGGGACGCTCAAACATGGCGACGAAGAGGGGACGACGGGGCCCCGTTCAGAGGACGGCGCCCCTTCCCCGCGGCGGGGAAGGGGCGCGCAGGCGGAATGGAGTGCAAGAACGGATCAGAAGTTTCCGGGTTCAATGGTCTCCTGCTTCTCCTGGGGCGGGTTCAGGCGCACGTTGCGCGAGGGAACCACCGTGGAGATGGCGTGCTTGTAGACCATCTGGCTCACCTGGTTCTTCAGCAGCACCACGAACTGGTCGAAGGAATCGATGGTGCCCTGCAGCTTGATGCCGTTGACGAGAAAGATGGATACCGGGATACGTTCCTTGCGCAGTGCATTGAGGAAAGGGTCCTGCAGAGTCTGCCCTTTAGACATGATGGAACTCCTTCTTATATTGGCGGTTTGTTATAGTGGCCGCAGCGAAAAAGCCAGCTGCAAGTTATGGTTGTGGTCTTCTGGAATTGCTAAAGCAACTTCTAATATAACACAGGGCCGAACCTTGGCAATCATCGTGGGAGGCCGGCCCAGTGCTGAGCTTGAAAACATTCGCGGCGGGGGCGCCGCTCCTACGTGGGCTGCAGGAGGCCCGCCCTGTGCCGGGCTCCAAAACATTCGCGGCGGGGGCGCCGCTCCTACGTGGGCTGTAGGAGGCCCGCCCTCGGGCCGAACTCCAGATATTTACGACCTGGCCGATGACCCCTCCAGGAAATCTGTGGCAAGACCCAGCGCCTTTTCGACAACCTTCTCACCATCCTCCAGCCAGGTGGCCTCCTCCTCCCGCCTCAGCCAGGTGAACTGCCGCTTGGCCAGCTGGCGGGTGGCGACGATGCCGCGTTCGACCATCTCCTCGCGGGAGCAGTTCCCCAGCAGGTAGGCCGCCATCTGCCGGTAGCCGACCGCCCGCATGGAGGGCAGCTCCGGGTGGATGCCGGGCCGCGCCAGCAGGTGCGCCACCTCCTCTTCGAACCCCAGCTCGAGCATCCGGTGGAAGCGCCGGGCGATGCGCTCGTGGAGCACCTGGCGCTCCTGCGGCGCCCGCACCAGCTTGAGCACCCGCCACTGGAGCCCCTCGCCCCGGCCTGCTGCCTGCAGCTCGGAGAGGGGCCGGCCGCTGCTTTCGATCACCTCCAGGGCGCGCAGCAGCCGCTGGGGGTCGTTGGGGTGGATGCGGGCCGCCGCCACCGGGTCCAGCCGGTCCAGCTCCCGGTGCAATGCGGCACCGCCCTCTTCCGCCAGGCGCGCCTGCAGCCTCGCCCGCAGTTCCGGGTCGGCGGAAGGCAGGTCGGAGAGGCCGTGCTGCAGGGCGTGGTAGTAGAGCATGGTGCCCCCCACCAGCAGGGGCACCCGGCCGGCGGCACGGCTCGCCTCCATCCATGCCAGGGCGTCCTCGCGGAAGCGGGCCGCCGAGTAGCTCTCCTCGGGATCGAGGATGTCCACCAGCGCGTGGGGCACCTCCGCCAGCAGTTCCGGTTCGGGCTTGGCGGTGCCGATGTCCATGCCCCGGTAGACCAGGGCCGAGTCCACGCTGATCACGTCCACCGGCAGCTCGCGCGCCAGCGCCACCGCCAGGTCGGTCTTGCCCGAGGCGGTGGGCCCCATGACGAAGATGGCGCTGGGCAGGCTTCGATCCATCAGCGTCCGCGCAGGAAGAGGCGGTCCAGCTCCTCCAGGGTGAGCCGGGCCCAGGTGGGCCGCCCGTGGTTGCACTGGCCGCTGCGCTCGGTGGCCTCGACGTCGCGCAGCAGGGCGTTCATCTCCTCCAGGGTGAGACGCCGGTTGGCGCGCACCGAGCCGTGGCAGGCCATGGTGGCCAGTACCTCGTTGATGGCGGCGCGCAGGCGGCTGCTCTCGCCGTACTCCGTCAGTTCCGCGAGCAGGTCGCGCAGCAGCTGCTCCACGTCCGCGCCTTCGAGGAGCGCGGGGATGGCCCGCACCACCAGGGTCTCGCGGTCGATACGGTCCACCTCCAGTCCCAACTCCGCCATGAAGGCTTGGTGACTCTCGGCCAGCTCCACCTCCCCCGGGCTCACCTTCACCG
>JALWGP010000257.1:0-439 GCA_027038775.1 Sedimenticola sp.
GCAAGTGGCTGCAGGCCAACGTCTCCCAGATCGGCAACGGCAAGGGCGGCAAGGGCCTGTGGTGCACCAACTGCCACAACCAGCTCTCCCGCGAACTGTACCAGCGTGACAACCTGAAGAACGCCTTCAAGCAGGAGGGCACCACGCTGCGCAACAAGTCGCTGGCAGAGATCGCCAAGGGCATCGGAGTCTCCATGGCCAGGCTGGAGGCGATGATGGATCCCAAGGTGGTGCTGGACGCCAAGGGTCACGACACCCCGGGCAAGTCCGAGATCCTCAATACCTGGGCCAAGAAGCGCCTGGTGCCGGACATCGCAGTCATCGCGCTCAAGGGTGACGGTCCGCTGGTGCACAAGGACGAGGATGGCGACATCAACGTGGTGCCCCTGTCGGCCAACCCGGCGGTGGACATCGCCAGCCTGAAGCTGCCCGAGGGGGC
>JALWGP010000257.1:449-3110 GCA_027038775.1 Sedimenticola sp.
CCGTGCCCGACGAGGCGGCCACCCACGGGCGGGACTACTGGCTCTCCGCCGGTGCGCCGCACTGCGCCGACTGCCACGCCGCGCCCTTCGTGGAGGGGCAGGGCGGAGTCGCCTTCCCCATCAACCAGCCCGGCAAGTACAGCCTGATGCGCTACTCCAAGGGCCATGCCGGCCTGGCCTGCCAGGCGTGCCACCAGTCCATCCACGGGCTCTACCCGGTATCGCCGCGGGCCGACACCACCACCTACAAGCAGGCACCGCAGTACAACCCGGACGGTTCCCACGGGCCGTTCAAGTGCGCCGCCTGCCACGAGGTGAACGACAAGGGCGTGCCCTTCATCGCGGACGACGAGGAGTTCGTCTGGAAGGGCAAGCACATTCTCGAGGACTATGACGCTGCAGTCTCCTGGATGCACGCCAGTGCACCGGACCTGGGCGGCAAGATCCCCGAGGAGTGATTGATGGCGGAACCGGCCCTCGGGCCGGTTCCCCGTCCAGTTTCGACAGGGGGCGCTTGCTCCCTGTTTTTGTTTCCGACCATTCGATGGAATTCAAGTCGATCCGGGGCAAAGGCTCCGGATCGCCAACTGCAAGCAGGTTCGAGACGCATGAAGTTCATTCGACACTCCCTGGCAGGCATCGCGCTGCTGGGCACCATGATGGGCGCCTGGTCCGGCCAGGCTGCAGGCAAGGCGGACGACCAGGTCCTGGTGAAGGTGGGGGAGGAGACGGTCACCGCCGCCGACCTGGAGCAGGCGGTGCGCTCCTCGCCCTATGCCACCCAGTTCAACACCCTCGACGAGGAGGAGCAGGCGGCGTTGCGTGGTGACCTGCTCAAGCGGCTGGTGGCCTTCCACCTGCTGCGCATGGAGGCGCACGCCCGCGGACTCGATCGCAGCGCGCCGTTCCGCAAGGAGGAGAAGGAGTACCGTATCGCCCAGCTCTACCGCTTCTACACCCGGAAGTTGCGCGAACAGCTGGCGTTGCCGGAGGAGGTGGAGCAGCGGCTGAAGGCGGAGTTCAAGGGACAGCCCGACGCCCTGGCGGCGGCGCGGGCCGACGAGATGGTGGAGCGCTACCGCGAGCTCAAGCTGCTCACGGTGCGCCACCTGCGGGACCGCCTTGGCGTGGTCTTCCACGAAGACCGCATCGGGGACGGCATCCGGCCCGACACCGTGCTCATGGAGGGCGACGGTGTGCGGATCCTCTATGGTGATCTCGTCGAGGGGGAGTCCTTCGAGAAGACGCCCAGCCGCGAGTGGATCGAGGACCGCCTCTACAAGCGCGCCGAGCTGCTGCTCTTCGCCAGGGCCGCCGAACAGGAAGGCGTGGACATCGACCGGGAGATGGCCGCCTTCCGGCGCGAACGCATGCCGGCGATGCTCATGGAGCAGCTGGAGAAGCAGTGGGTACCGGACGAGCAGACCATGAAGGCCTACTACAACAGCCACCCGGGACTCTCCTATGTGCCGGAACGCTGGCACGTGGGCCAGCTGGTGCTCTCCTCCTATGCCCAGGCGGCGGCCATGCGCAAGCGCATCCTGGCCGGCGAGAGCCTCTTCGTGCTGGCGGGGCGCTACAGCATCGACCCCTACGGCCGGGCCCACAACGGCGACATGGGGTGGCTCAAGGAAGGCGACGGCAACCCCGCGGTGGAGGCGCAGCTCAAGAGGATGGCGGATGGCGAGGTGAGCGACATCATCAAGAGCGCCAGGGGCTACCACCTCGTCACCGTGCTCGAGCGCAGGCCGGCCATGCGGCGCACCTACCAGAGCATGAAGGACCGGGTGCGGCAGGCCATCATCCAGGAGAAGTTCGCCGCCTACCTGCAGGAGCTGCAGCAGAAGTATCCCGTGGAGTGGAAGGTGCTGGCGGGCGTCGAGGGGGGTGAACAGGGTGGCTGAAGGAGCGCGCCGCCTCTTCCGCCGTATCCTGCCGACGGCCCTCTTCGTGGTGCTGGCATCCGCGGGCTGTGACGCCGGCTCCGACGCCTCCGCCCCGGAGCGCGGGGAGCGGGGGACGGCAGCCCGTCCCGAAACGCCGGCAACTGCCAGCACGGTGTTGCCGGAACGCACCAACAACGCCTGGGAGATCACCCCCTTCCGGTTGCGGGACCTGGAGGGGAAGCTGCACGGCCTGGAGGACTGGAAGGGCAGGGTGATCATGATGAACTTCTGGGCCAGCTGGTGCGCGCCCTGCCAGTACGAGATTCCCGAGTTCGTCCACTACCAGGAAGAGTACGGCGGGAAAGGGCTGCAGATCATCGGCATTGGTGTGGACGAGAAGCGCAAGCTGGCCAACGTGGCGCGCAGCCTGGAGATCAACTACCCGGTTCTGGTGCTCGAGCCCTCGGCGGCGCGGCCGCTCATGTCGCGCTGGGGCAACGACACCGGCATCATTCCCTACACGGTGGTCATCGCCCGGGACGGACGCATCCAGTACATCCACCGGGGGCAGATGGAGCAGGAAGATTTCGACACCTACGTGAAACCTTTGTTGTAAACTTCCCGCCCAACCCCCACCCACGAATCCGTACCATGCTGGAAGTGGTCAATCTGCAATGCACCCGGGGTGACCGGAGGCTCTTCAGCGGCATCGCCTTCGAGCTGGCGCCCGGCGAGCTGCTGCATCTGCACGGCCACAACGGCAGCGGCAAGACCA
>JALWGP010000258.1:0-3354 GCA_027038775.1 Sedimenticola sp.
TCGAATGGGTGTCGGCGGAAGCGTTCCTCGAAACCGGTGAGCTCCGCCATCAGCTCGAAGCCGGGCACCAGGCGGGCGCCCAGGAGCAGCAGGCCGGCGCCCAGTCCGCCCGCGGCGCCGGCGCCGGGCGTTTCGGCCACGTCCAGTCCCAGATCCCGTTTCACCACCTCGGCGAACCGTTCCAGTCCCCGCTCCAGCTGCTCCACCTCCGCCGGCGAGGCCCCCTTCTGGGGGGCGAAGAGGCGGGCGGTGCCGGTGGGGCCGAGGAGTGGCGTGGTGACGTCGGTGGCCCCCACCAGTTCGATCTCACCCAGGTCCGGCCCCGGCGCCTCGATGTGTGCCAGCCGCTCCAGCGCGCCACCGCCGGGTGGCAGCGGCCGGCCGTGACGGTCGAGGAAGCGGAACCCGAGCGCGGAGAGGCAGCCGGCTCCGGCGTCGCTGGTGGCGCTGCCGCCCAGGGTGAGGACGATCCGCCGCACGCCGGCGCGGAGGGCGTGGCCCAGCAGTTCGCCGGTGCCCCGGGTGGTGGCCTCCAGGGGACGCTTCCGTTCCGGCGGCACCAGGAGCAGGCCCGAGGCGCGGGCCATCTCGATGACCGCCGTTCGCCGGGGGGACAGCAGCAGGTAGTCCGCCCGTACCGACTCCCCCAGCGGGCCGGAGACGGTGACGGAGAGCCGTTCCGCGCCCTCCAGTCCGGCCAGCGCCTCCAGGGTGCCCTCGCCGCCGTCGGCCAGAGGGTGGGAGACCACGGTGGCGTCCGGCAACGTCTCCCGGATGGCCGCCTCGGCCACCTCGCAGAAGCGCCGGGCACTCAGGCTGCCCTTGAAGCTGTCGGGCGCCAGCAGGATGGTCGCGCTCAAACCAGGCGCAGCAGCAGGCGCTCCATCGGCTCGGGCAGCAGGCCCTGCTCCAGGGAGTAGAGGAAGTTCTTGATCTCCAGCCCCAGCTCGGTGTCGCCCTCCAGCTGCAGCCGCCGCTGGAAGAAGAGGGTGTCGGGATCCTCGCGGCCCAGGGCCAGCACCAGGAACTCGCGGACGCTGCCGCCGAAACGGACGTCGGGCCTGCGGCCGGGGGAAGCGGCGGTGAGCCGTCCGTTTTCCAGGGTGAGGCGGTAGTCCAGCGCCAGGTCGGTCACCTCCACCTGCAGTACCCGGTTCTCCAGGAACCAGAGCTCGCCCCGCGCCAGCGCTTCCCGGAAGATCCGGTTGAGCAGCAGTGACAATCCGTGGGCATGGAGCGCCGGCGGCAGCACGCGGCCGGGCAACTGGAGCAGTTTCCGCACGGGCGGTGCGGGTATGGGCGGCACGGGAAGTGGCATGATCGGTCGAGAGATCGTGAACGGAAACGCGATTATGCCATTATGCGCCATTTCCTCCTTTTGAGGGAAGTCAAGGAGAGGCGGCTTTCTGTCGATGTAAGGTGCTGTCGTTTCACGATTTTTTGGAGATTTCCCATCGTGCTGCAGATTGGTGACCCGCCGCTGATGCGCCGGAACCGCACCTTTGCGCTCTTCGCCCTGGGCTTTCGCCCCTTCTTCCTGGCGGCCGGTATCTCGGCGCTGGTCCTCATGGGGTTGTGGCTGGCCTTCTGGCAGGGCATCGTGCCTGGCGGCGGCTACTTCAACCTGGTGGAGTGGCACGCCCACGAGATGCTCTTCGGCTATACGGCGGCGGTGGTGGCCGGTTTCCTGCTCACCGCGGTGCGCAACTGGACCGGCATGGCGGTGCCCACCGGCGGCTGGCTGGCCACCCTGGCGCTGCTCTGGCTGGCCGGGCGCATGCTGGTGGTGACGCCGCAGGCGCCGGGCTGGATGGTGGCGGCGGTGGACCTGGCCTTCCTGCCGGCCCTCGGCTGGTCCCTGTGGCGCCCGCTCTGGTTCGGACCCAACCCGGTGAACCGCTTCTTCCTGCTCTTTCTCGCCGGTATGACCCTGGCCAACGGCTTGGTGCACCTGGACGTGGCGGGTGTGGGCCGGGAACTGGGGTTGTGGCAGCGGGGCCTGTACCTGATGGTGGACATGGTGCTGCTGGTGCTGCTGCTGGTGGCAGGTCGGGTGATCCCCTTCTTCACCGAGAAGGCGGTGCCGGACGCGGTGATCCGCCATCGAAAGTGGGTGGAACCGGCGAGCTTCGCCACCCTCGGGCTGGCCGCCCTGGCGGAACTGCTGCTTCCCCATGGCCCGGTGGCGGGAACCGCCTGCCTGCTGGCGGGCGTGGTGCAGGGGATCCGCCTGCAGGGGTGGTATGGTGCCAACCACGGCATCTGGCGCCGGCCCATTCTCTGGGTGCTCTACGTGGGGTATCTGTGGATCGTGGTGGGGCTGGTCCTGCGCGGGCTGGCCGGGTTTGGGCTCTTTCCCCATCCGCTGGTGCTGCACGCCCTCACCCTGGGAGGGATCGGCCTGCTCACCCTGGGCATGATGTCGCGGGTCACCCTCGGCCACACCGGGCGGGACATCAACGCCACCGGCTGGTGGATGCCGCTGGCCTTCGTCCTGCTGGTGCTGGGGACGGTGGCGCGGGTCTTCCTGCCCATGCTGGACATGGGCCACTACGTGGTCTGGATCAATACCGCGGGCGGCCTCTGGATGCTCGCCTTCCTCATATTCGTACTCTACTACACTCCCATGTTCATCCGGCCCAGGATCGATGGCAGACCAGGTTAAGTGCCTCTACTGCGGCGCCAATGTGCCCGCGGACAGTTCCCACTGCCCGGGGTGCGGCGCGGTCTCCCACTTCCAGCGGAAGGGGTACCGGGCCGGCGCCCGGCGGCGTTTCCTCGTCTGGCTGCTCCTGCTCACAATATTCAGTATTTTCATGGCTTTCTGGTTGCCGCGCTAGCGGCGGATGTTTATGATGGTGTGCCATTTCACACAGCGATCCCGGAACTGACATGGATTCCGTACGGCAACTCCTCGATTCCGCCGGCATCTACGCCACGCCGCAGCGCCTGGCCATCGGCGAGGTCCTCTTCGTCGGTCCCCAGCATCTCACCGCCGACGAGATCTACGACCGGGTGCGCAGCCGCAACGGGGGCGTTTCCAGGGCCACCGTCTACAACACGCTCAATCTCTTCACCGAAAAGGGGCTGCTGCGCGAGATCTTCGTGGACGCAGCCTGCGCCTTCTACGACACCAACACCCGGCCCCACTACCACCTCTACAACGTGGACACGGGCGAACTCCAGGACATGGAGGATGACCATATCCTGGAACACTTCGCCCGTAGCCTGCCTGCGGGCACCCGGTTGAAGGGGGTGGACGTGGTGGTTCGCGTGGGCAACCACGGCTGAGCGGGCCGGCACGGGATTTCCTCTCTTTTTCGCCATCGAGTCGCACCTTCAATTGATCCAGGT
>JALWGP010000258.1:3364-9822 GCA_027038775.1 Sedimenticola sp.
GTCATAAGGAGTGGAATTGGACCAGGTCTAAAATGAGGCCGCCATTCCGGCAGGCCGCCCGCGGCGGCCATCTCCTCCAACACGACAAAGAAGGTGTAAGCGATGCGACTGAAGAAACCACTCCTGGTGCTGCTCGCCGGGCTGGGGCTGAACGCCTCCGCCTGGTCCGCAGACGAACCCATCCAGCCCATCGAGCCGGTGAAGAACATCAACCTGGCGATGGCCGAGCTGGGCAAGAAGCTCTATTTCGACCCCAGGCTCTCCAAGTCGGGTTTCATCTCCTGCAACTCCTGCCACAACCTGAGCATGGGCGGGACGGACAACCTGAAGACCTCCATCGGCCACGGCTGGGCCAGGGGACCCATCAACGCCCCCACAGTGCTCAACTCCAGCATGAACGTCGCCCAGTTCTGGGACGGGCGCGCCCGCGACCTCAAGGAACAGGCGGGCGGCCCCATCGCCAACCCCGGTGAGATGGCCTCCAACCACGAGCTGGCGGTGCACGTGCTGCAGACCATTCCCGGCTACGTGCGGGAGTTCCGGCTGGTCTTCGGCGACGACAAGATCGACATCGACCGCGTGACTGCCGCCATCGCCGAGTTCGAGAAGACCCTGGTCACGCCGTACTCCCGCTTCGACCTGTGGCTGCTGGGCAAGAAGGACGCCCTCAACGAGCAGGAGCTGGCCGGTTACAAGCTCTTCAAGGAGAGCGGCTGTGTGGCCTGTCACAACGGTCCGGCCGTGGGCGGCAACTCCTTCCAGAAGATGGGGGTGGTGGAGCCCTACCGCAGCACGAGCAAGGCGGTGGGGCTGGCGGCGGTCACCGGCAAGGACGCGGACCGCTTCAAGTTCAAGGTGCCCACCCTGCGCAACGTGGAGCTCACCTATCCCTATTTCCACGACGGCGAGGCGGAGACCCTGACCGAGGCGGTGGATGTCATGGGACGGCTCCAGCTGGGCAAGAAGTTCACGCCCGAGGAGAACGCCAGGATCGTCGCCTTCCTCAAGACCCTCACCGGCAGGCAGCCCACCTTCATGATGCCGATCCTGCCGCCCTCGGTGGACGAGACGCCGAAGCCGAAACCCTTCGACTGATCCCTTTCGGCGGGAATGGAGGGGCGGCTTGGCGCCGCCCCTTTTTCGTTGGCCTATCCCCGCAGGCGGTTGAGGCCGTACAGCGCCGCCACCCGGTAGGCCTCGGCCATGGTGGGGTAGTTGAAGGTGGTCTCGGCGAAGTAGCGCAGGCTGTTGCCGCTCCCCTTCTGCGACATGATGGCCTGGCCGATGTGGATGATCTCAGCCGCCTCCTGGCCGAAGCAGTGGATGCCCAGGATCTCCAGGGTCTCGCGGTGGAAGAGGATCTTGAGCATGCCGGTGGTGTGGCCGGTGATCTGTGCCCGCGCCAGGTTCTTGAACTCGGCGCGACCCACCTCGAAGGGGACGTTGGCCCGGGTCAGCTCCGCCTCGGTGCGCCCCAGGGAGCTGATCTCAGGGCTGGTGTAGATTCCGGTGGGCACCTCTTCCACCAGCGACCAGTCCACGCTGCCGTCGGCGATGTGGGCGCCCACGAAGCGGCCCTGGTCGTAGGCGGCCGAGGCCAGTCCCGGCGGTCCCGCCACGTCGCCCACCGCGTAGATGTGGGGCGGGGCGCTCTGGAAGTACTCGTTGGTCTCCACCTGGCCCCGGTGGTCGATCCCGATCCCCAGCGCCTCCAGCCCCAGGTCGTCGGTGTTGCCGGTGCGTCCGTTGGCCCAGAGCAGGATGTCGGAACGCACCACCCGGCCCGACCGGCAGGTAAGCCGGACCCCCTCCGCTCCGCTCTCCACCTTCGCCATCTGCTCGTTGTGCAGCAGCACCACCCCCTGGTCCCGCAGGTGGTAGCTCAGCGCGTCGGTGAGCTCCTCGTCGAGGAAGGAGAGGAGCCGGTCCCTGGTGTTCACCAGGTTCACCTTTACGTCCAGGTTGGCGAAGATGGAGGCGTACTCGCAGCCGATGACGCCGGCGCCGTAGATGGTCACCTGGCGCGGGGTGTGGTCGAGCTCGAGGATGGTGTCGCTGTCGCGGATGCGCGGGTCGGAGAAGTCGAGCTCCGGCGGCCGCCAGGGGCGGGAACCGGTGGCGAGGACGATGTACTCCGCCTCCAGCTCCCGGGTGCTGCCGTCGGCGCGGGTCACCTGGATGCGGTGGGCGTCGAGCAGCCGGCCACGGCCGTGGATCACCTCCACCCCGTTGCGCGTGTAGTAGCGGTGCTGCATGCGCACCTGCCGGGCGATCACCTGGTCCGAGGTGCGCAGCAGCTGGGGCCAGGTGACGTCCATCACCGAAATGGTGTGCTCGAAGAGCGGGTGGTGACGATAGTCGGCGAGCAGTTGAATGGCATGACGCAGGGACTTGCTGGGGATGGTGCCCCGGTGGGTGCAACTGCCGCCCACCTGGGGCGACGCCTCGATCACCGCCACCCGTTTGCCCGCTTTGGCCAGCCGCATGGCGGCCCCCTCGCCGGCCGGGCCGGTGCCGATGATGACGGTGTGGAAGCTGGTGTCTGGGAAATTCAATTGATTATTGTTCTTGATCAGCGGATCAGATATTCATATAGTCTCATAAAATTTTGATAATTCAGAGAAATATCATGAAAAAAATATTCCGGTCATTCCTCTTCTCCCTGCTGCTCGCACCCCTGGCGCAGGTGCAGGGCGCGGAGTTGGCCACGGAGGCGGTGCGGCAGGTGGTGGTGCCCCGCATCTTCCGTCTCGATGGCGTGGTGGAGGCCGTCAACCAGTCTACCATCTCCGCCCAGACCAGCGGCCAGGTAGAGGCCATCTACTACGACGTGGACGACGTGGTGGAGAAGGGGGCCCTCCTGGTGAAGCTCAAGGACACCGAGCAGCGCGCCGCCCTGCGCCGGGCCGAAGCGGACCTGCGTGCCGCCCGGGCGGTGCTCAAGGACGCCGAGTCGAGCTACCGCCGCATCAAGGACCTGTACGACCGCAAGCTGGTGTCCAAGTCGGAGCTGGACAGCGCCCAAGCCGGCCTGAAGACGGCGCGCGCCAAGATGGATTCGGCCAGGGCGGCGCTGGAGCAGGCGAAGGAGCAGCTCAGCTACACCCGGGTGACGGCGCCCTACACCGGCATCGTCACCGAGCGCCACGTGCAGGTGGGGGAGGTGGCCCATCCGGGTACCCCGCTGATGAGCGGGGTCTCCCTGGAGCAGCTGCGGGTTTCGGTGGACGTGCCCCAGAGCCTGGTGATTCCCATCCGTGAAAAGCGCAAGGCGGGGGTGGAGCTGCCCGGTGGCCACTGGATCGAGGCGCGGAGGATCACCATCTTTCCCTTCGCCGACCCCGCGTCCAACACGTTCAAGGTGCGGCTCGAACTGCCCCCGAAACTGGAGAACCTCTTTCCCGGCATGCTGGTGAAGAGCGCCTTCGAGACCGGCCGCATGCCGGTACTGGTGATTCCCGCGCGGGCGGTGGCCTACCGCTCCGAGGTGACCGCCGTCTACGTGCTGGACGAGGAGGGGCGCATCGGCTTCCGGCATGTCCGCCTGGGGGGTCCGCTCGGCGAGGAGCACCTGGTGGTGCTGGCCGGCCTGCAGGTGGGTGAACGGGTGGCGCTCGACCCGGTGCAGGCGGGGGTCGAGCTGAAGAAGCAGCGCTCCGGGCGGTCCGGGGGCGACAGCCATGAGTAGGCCGAGACTGGGCTTCTCCGGTTCCGTCGCACGGAAGTTCCAGGCCACCCAGATCACGCCCCTGCTGGCCCTGCTGGGCATGCTCATGGGTGTCTTCGCCGTGCTGGTGACGCCGCGCGAGGAGGAGCCGCAGATCAACGTCACCTTCGCCAATATCTTCATTCCCTTCCCGGGCGCCTCGGCCCGCGAGGTGGAGGCGCTGGTGGCCTCGCCGGCGGAGCAGGTGCTGGCGGAGATCGAGGGGATCAAGCACGTCTACTCCTCCTCGCTGCCCGGCATGGCGGTGCTCACGGTGCGCTTCAAGGTGGGCGAGGACCGCACCGACGCCATCGTGCGCCTCTACAGCAAGATCTTCTCCAACCTCGACTGGCTGCCGCACAAGGTGGGCGTGGGCCAGGCCATCGTCAAGCCCAAGGGGATCGATGACGTGCCCATCGTCACCGCCACCCTCTGGAGCCGGGATCCCGAGGTGGGCGCCTACGAGCTGGGCATGGTGGCCCACGCCATCGAGTCGGAGCTCAAGCGGGTGCCGGGCACGCGCGACATCTACACCATCGGCGCGCCCGAGCGGGTGGTGAAGGTGACCCTGGATCCCCAGGCGCTGGCGGGCTACGGCATCGACCTCAACGATCTGCGCACCGCCCTGCAGGCGGCCAACACCTCGCGCGACAACATGAAGGTGACCACCGACAACCGGGAGATGCTGGTGCAGGCGGGGGTCTTCCTTTCCAACCCGGCGGAGATCGCCGGCCTGGTGGTGGGGGTGCACGACGGCAAGCCGGTCTACCTGCGCGACGTGGCCACCGTGGTGGAGCGGCCCGACCAGCCCGATGCCTACGTCTGGACCGGCCCCGGACCGGCCGCCGGGGCCAGCGGCCTGAAGCTTGACGGCCAGTATCCCGCAGTGACCATCGCCGTGGCCAAGAAGCCGGGCACCAACGCGGTGAACATCGCCAGGAAGGTGATCAAGCGCTTCGAGGAGCTGCGCGGCATCTTCATTCCCGACGGGGTGGAGGTGATGATCACCCGCAACTACGGGGAGACCGCCGACGCCAAGGCGAAGAAGCTCATCTCCAAGCTGGTCTTCGCCACCGCCTCGGTGATCCTGCTGGTGCTCTTCACCCTGGGCTGGCGCGAGGCGGCGATCGTGGGGGCGGCGGTGGCGGTGACCCTGGCCATCACCCTCTTCGCCTCCTGGGCCTGGGGTTTCACCCTCAACCGGGTGTCGCTCTTCGCCCTCATCTTCTCCATCGGCATCCTGGTGGACGACGCCATCGTGGTGGTGGAGAACATCCACCGGCATCTCAGCATGGGCGGAAGGAAGCTGCTGGAGGCCATTCCCGCTGCGGTGGACGAGGTGGGCGGTCCAACCATCCTGGCTACCTTCACCGTCATCGCCGCCCTGCTGCCCATGGCCTTCGTCACCGGCCTCATGGGGCCCTACATGAGCCCCATCCCCATCAATGCCTCCATGGGCATGCTCATCTCCCTGGCGGTGGCCTTCGTCTTCACCCCCTGGCTCACCAACCGCCTGTTGGCCCCGGTGGCGGAGAAGCATTTCCATTCCAGCGGCGGGGAGGAGCAGGTGCGCGGCTGGCTGGACCACCTCTTCGGCGTCGTCATGGGCCCCTTCCTGCACGAGAAACGGGGTCGGCGCAACCGCTGGCTGCTGTTGCTCTCGGTGCTGGTGCTCATCGCCGCCTCGGTAGGGCTGGTGGCGAGCAAGCATGTCATCATGAAAATGCTGCCCTTCGACAACAAGTCGGAGTTCCAGGTGGTGCTGGACATGCCCGAGGGCACCTCCCTGGAGCAGACCGCCATGGTGCTGGACGAGATCGCCGCCTATCTCGCCACGGTGCCCGAGGTGCGTGACTACCAGATCTACGCCGGCACCCATTCGCCCATCGGCTTCAACGGCCTGGTGCGCCAGTACTACCTGCGCAAGGGGGCGCACCTGGGCAACATCCAGGTGAACCTGGTGGACAAGCACGAGCGGGAGCGCAAGAGCCACGAGATCGCCCTGGCGGTGCGCGACCCGGTGCAGCTCATCGCCTCCAGCTACGACGGCAATGCCAAGATCGTGGAGGTGCCGCCAGGGCCGCCGGTGCAGTCGCCGCTGGTGGCGGAGATCTACGGCATCGACTACGAGGGCCAGATCGAGGCGGCCAAGAAGGTGCGCGACGTCTTCGAGGAGACGCCGGACATCGTCGACGTGGACGACTCGGTGGAGTTTCCCTCGGACAAGGCCATCGTGGTGGTGGACCGGGCGCGCGCGGCGCGGCTGGGGCTCTCCCAGGCCGAGGTGGCGCAGGCACTGTCGGCGCTGCTCGACGGCGAGGACATGGCCTACGTCCACTCGCCCCACAACAAGTACGCGGTGCCCATCCGGGTGGAGTTCAGCGAGGCGGACAAGGCGGACCTGGACCAGGTGCTGGCCTTCAAGCTGCGCGGGCGCAACGGCAACCTGGTGCCGCTGAGCGAGATCGTGAAGGTGGTGCCCTCGGAGCGGGAGTACAGCATCCACCACAAGGATCTGCTGCCGGTGGTCTACGTCACCGGCGACATGGCGGGGGAGACCGACAGCCCCCTCTACGGCCTGTTCGAGATCTCCTCGCGGCTGAAGAGGCAGGGCGGCCCCGAGCAGTGGTTCCTGCAGCAGCCGCCCAACCCCTACGGCTACAGCCTCAAGTGGGACGGCGAGTGGCAGGTCACCTACGAGACCTTCCGAGACATGGGCATCGCCTACTCGGTGGGGCTGCTGCTCATCTAC
>JALWGP010000259.1 GCA_027038775.1 Sedimenticola sp.
GGATGTAGGAGCGGCGCCCACGCCGCGAACGTTCGGAGTTCGACCGGGAGCGGGCTTCCACCTTTCCGTCAAGCAAGCCCCAAAGCAAAAAGCCCCGCTGCGTGGCGGGGCTTTCTCTGCCGATTCCGCTCGGGAAATCAGGCGGGCACCACGCTCACGTACTTGCGGTTGCGGGGGCCCTTCTTCTCGAACTTCACCACGCCATCGGTGAGCGCGTAGAGGGTGTGGTCGCGGCCACAGCCTACGCCCACGCCGGCATGCACCCGGGTGCCACGCTGACGGATGATGATGTTGCCCGCCTTCACCTTCTGGCCGCCAAAGAGCTTGACGCCGAGGCGCTTGGATTCGGAATCGCGACCGTTGCGGCTGCTGCCGCCTGCCTTCTTGTGTGCCATCTGTCTCTCTCCTCAGCCCGCGTTGATGCCGGTGATCTCAAGCTCGGTGTACTGCTGGCGGTGCCCCTGACGCTTGAGGTGGTGCTTGCGCCGCTTGAACTTGATGATGTTGACCTTCCTGCCCTTACCGTGGGACTTGACCGTGGCGGTGACCGAACCGCTCAGGTAGGGGGTGCCCACCTTCACGTCGTCGCCATCGGCAACCAGGAGAACCTTGTCCAGCTCGATGCTGGCGCCTTCCTCGGCATCGATCTTCTCCACCTTCAGGGTCATGCCCTCGCTGACACGATACTGCTTGCCCCCGGTTTGAATTACGGCATACATCGTCTGCATGTCTCCAGAAAACGCTACACGATTGGATCACCAGGCGGCCCGACCCCCCTGGTGGAAAGAGGCGGAATTCTACCCACTCCGCCCGGCAAGGTCAAACAAAGGCCACTTTTTTTGTGGTGCCCCCCTTGGCACTGCTCCCGTTTCCCGATAGCATCGGTGCAGTTTCCCTTCGAGAAATTTCCGGTCCGCCGCACCGATGGATCTTTCCGCCATTCGCGAGCTCATCGCCGATGACCTGCGCGCCACCGACCTCCTCATCCTGGACCGCCTCCAGTCCGACGTGGTGCTCATCAACCAGATCGGCCACTACATCATAAACAGCGGCGGCAAGCGGCTGCGCCCCATGATCGTACTGCTCGCCGCCCGGGCACTGGGCTACCAAGGGGAACACCACATCGAGCTGGCGGCCATCATCGAGTTCATCCACACCGCCACCCTGCTCCACGACGACGTGGTGGATGGTTCGGAGATGCGCCGCAGCAACGAGACCGCCAACGCCGTGTGGGGCAACGCCGCCAGCGTGCTGGTGGGCGACTTCCTCTACTCCCGCTCCTTCGAGATGATGGTGGAGATCCAGGAGATGCGGGTGATGGAGATCCTCTCTCACGCCACGAACCGCATCGCCGAGGGCGAGGTGCTGCAGCTGCTCAACTGCAACGACCCCGACACCGACGAGGAGAAGTACCGCGAGGTGATCCTGCGCAAGACCGCCACCCTCTTCGAGGCGGGTGCGCGTCTGGCGGGGGTGATCTCCGGCAGCAGCGAATGCGAGGAGCAGGCCCTGGCGGACTACGGCCTGCACTTGGGGCTGGCATTCCAGATGATCGACGACGCCCTGGACTACGGGGCATCCAGCGAGGACATCGGCAAGAACCTGGGCGACGACCTGGCAGAGGGGAAACCCACCCTGCCGCTGATCCGCGCCATGGAGGTGGGCACCGCCGAGCAGCGCGCCCTGTTGCGTCGAGCCATAGAAGAAGGCGGCGCCGACCGGGTGGACGAGGTGATGAAGACCATTGAATCCACCGACGCAATCGCGTACACTGCCCGACTTGCCAGGCAGGAAGCCGACAAGGCCATCCAGGCCCTAGAGCCGCTGCCGGCGTCCGCCTTCAAGAGCGCCTTGGCGGCACTGGCCGACTTCGCCGTCGACCGCCCCATCTGAAAATTCCAATCGGAGTGTAGCTCAGCCTGGTAGAGCACCGCCTTCGGGAGGCGGGGGCCGGAGGTTCGAATCCTCTCACTCCGACCAATCACCTGCACGGCGGGCCACGAACCCGCCGATTTTTTTACCCGTCGAATCGGGGCGTCTGGAGTTGCCTTTCCATCGTCATCCTGGTATAAAATCGCGCCTTTACCAGGGCCGGGTGGATCGCCGGCCGTTCCGAAATCGAGAATTCGAGGCTAGAACCATGTCCAGAGTGTGCCAGGTCACCGGCAAGCGGCCGATCACCGGGAACAACGTCTCCCACTCTCACCGCAAGACCCGTCGTCGTTTCCTGCCCAACCTCCACTATCACCGCTTCTGGGTGGAGAGCGAGCAGCGCTGGGTGCGGCTGCGCGTTTCGGCCGCCGGGATGCGCATCATCGACAAGAAAGGCATCGACGCCGTGCTCGCCGAGCTGCGCGCCCGCGGCGAGAAGGTTTGAGGAGGCTCACATCATGGCAAAGGCAGTTCGCGAAAAGATCCGGCTCAACTCCACCGCCGGCACCGGCCATTTCTACACCACCACCAAGAACAAGCGGACCCAGACCGGCAAGATGGAGATCCGCAAGTACGATCCGGTGGCCCGCAAGCACGTGATCTACAAGGAAGGCAAGATCAAGTAAGCGGCGCTTCCTGCGCAGAGCCATCGAGACCCCGCCTGGCGCGGGGTCTTTGCTTTCTGGCCAGCCCATGTTTGCGCAGACGTGCGCGCAGCTGGGCGTAGGTGAGCCCCAGGGCCGCGGCGGTGCGCTTGCGGTCGTATTGGTGAGCCGCCAGCGCGGCTTTGAGAATGCGCCGCTCTTCGGCTTCCAGATGAGCCACCAGGTCGTCGGGCAAGACGGCGGTCGCAGGCTGGCGCTGGGCCGCCGACGGCGCTTCGTCGCCCGGAGACTTCCGGCGGGGGCGCCAGGGAGAGGCCCAGGGATCGAAGGTCAGCCCGGTCACAGGCTCGCCGGGCGGGGTGCGATAGACCGCCCGCTCCACCAGATTGCGCAGCTCGCGCACGTTGCCCGGCCAGTCGTGGCCCATGAGTTGCGCCAGGGCCTCGGGCGCAAAGCCGGGGAAATGGTCCCTTCCCAGCTCGCGGGTCATGCGCCGGCCGAACACTTCGCCCGGCGCATGACCCGCGAGCTGGGAAGGGACCA
>JALWGP010000260.1 GCA_027038775.1 Sedimenticola sp.
GCGTCCTCCTCGCGCATGCGCTCCTTGATGAAGGCGTGGCCCGACTTGCTCTGCACGGGGATGCCGCCCAGGGACTCGACGATGTCGATGGTGTTCCACACCAGCCGCGGGTCGTGGATGATCTTGGCGCCGGGATACTTGCGCAGGAAGACCTCCGCCAGCAGGCCCACGATGTAGTACCCCTCGATGAAGCGGCCGGTCTCGTCGAAGAGGAAGCAGCGGTCGTAGTCGCCGTCCCAGGCCACGCCCAGGTCGGCCCCGTGCGCCAGCACGGCGTCGATGGTGGCGCTGCGGTTCTCCGGCAGCAGGGGGTTGGGGATGCCGTTGGGAAAGGTGCCGTCGGGCTCGTGGTTGATCTTGATGAACTCGAAGGGCAGGTGCGGCTCGAGGAGGTCCACGATCTCACCCGCGCCGCCGTTGCCGGCATTCACCACGATCTTCAGGGGCCTGAGCTTCTCCCGGTCCACGTAACCCAGCAGCGCCTCGATGTAGTCCCCCTTCCAGTCGATGGTCTCCACGCTGCCCTTTTCCGCCACGGGAAACTCATTCTTCTCCGCCAGCGCGCGGATCTCCTCCAGCCCGGTGTCGCCGCTGATGGGACGCGAGCCTTCGCGCACGAACTTGAGGCCGTTGTAGTCCATGGGGTTGTGGCTGGCGGTGACCATGATGCCACCGTCGTAGCCGTAGTGGTCGGTGGCGAAGTAGACGCACTCGGTGCCACACAGCCCCAGCAGCTTCACCTCCACGCCGCTGTCGGTGAGCCCCTCCACCAGCGCCGCGCGCAGCTTGGGGCTGGAGAGACGGATGTCCTCGCCCACCACCACCGTCTTCGGCTGGAGGAACTGGGCGTAGGCGCGCCCGATGCGGTAGACCACCTCCTCGTTGAGCTGGTCGGGGATGCGCCCGCGCACGTCGTAGGCCTTGAAGCAGGTGATCTTGTCCATGGAATATCGTCCCTCGGAATGGCTGGTATGCGGAGGGTGAAATTATATCACCGGCCTTCCCTGCGGCAGCCCACCGGCCAAGCCACCGCTCGACAACTCAATAGTCGTCTTGATCCCCGCTCCACATGTCGGGAGTGAAACGAAGCACTCGGTTGCGTCCCGCTTCCTTGGCCCGATAGAGCGCCACATCGGCATATTTGACCACCTGCCAAAAGTTCTTGCTGTCCTCCGGGTAACCGGCCACACCGAGGGAGAGGGTCTTTTTCAACACGCCTCCCGGCACTTCGATCCTGGTCTGTTCCACCGCTCCGCGGATCTTCTCCGCCACCATCGATCCATCTTCGGCAACCGTATCCCGCAACAGGATCAGAAACTCCTCGCCGCCATAGCGGATCACCAGGTCGGAAGCCCGTACACTCTCTTTCAATACCTTCGCCAGTGTCTTGAGCGTGGCATCTCCAGCCTCGTGGCCATAGGTGTCGTTGACCTGCTTGAAATAGTCCAGATCCGCCATCAGGATCGAAAAAGCGCTCTTGTTACGGTCGGTGTAGGAGATCAGAGTGTCCACGTACTCCTGCAGGAAACGACGGTTGTGCAGCCCGGTCATGGGATCCCGAAGTGCGGATTCCCGCAGCCGGTTCATCAGCCGCTTCGCCTCCAGCACAGGGGCTGCTTCGCGCAGATAGACCTGGATAAAGGGGGACATCTTGCCCGCAAGCGCCTTCCGGTCCGGATCGGTGACAAGTTGTACCACACTGCCAACCGAACCCGACTGGATCATGGGAATGCAAATGTGAAAGGCATCGCTTCGCTCTTTCGGGGGGTTGAAGGCCATGCAAATCCCGGGAAAGGTGATCCCATCCACCAAGTGCCCGGTCCGCCGGGCACGGCAGGCATCCGCACGAACCATGACCTGCGGATCACACCAGCGGCACTCCGCCCCGGTCTCTCCGTCCACCACCATGGGGACCAGCCGGTTTTTGGCCGGTTCCGCTTCATAGATCGTGAAGGATTCGATCATGAAATCGTCCTTGATCACGGTCGCCAGCCGGGCATAGATCTCATCGGGGGTTTCATCCTCCTCGATCGCCTGCTTGAAAGTCGAGACATCCTCCAGGCTCTCCACCATCTCGATGGTGGCTGCCAGCAGGTTGGCCCCCATGGGCTGGTTGTAGCGAATCAGCCTGGCCACCGTTGTGCTGATCCGCCCCAACCCCTTGTTCAACAGAACCATGAGGGCATTGAGGTCCTTGGCGATCTGCCCCACCTCATCGTCCCTCTGGTACTCGATTCTGGCAGAGAAATCTCCCTGACGGGCTCCCGCCACCGCCCGCTGCACCTTTCCTGCCGTTTCGATCAGAGGATTGACTAGGCGGCGGGAAAATATCATGGAGACAACCGAAAAGAGGGCGACCACCAGCCCCATGAGGAATACCGTGATCAACGCCTGATTGCGCTGTTCCGCAAGAGAGATATAGAGGTTGATGACGCCCAGCACCTCCCCCTCTTTCACCTCATGGCACTGCGTGCAGCGGGGGTCGCGCCGGCTTTGAGCGATATAGGGAATGCTGGCACGGAACACCGGCATTCCCTCCCTCTCGATGAGACCGAAAACGGGTTTGCGTGAGGTAACCACCCGCCGGGCCACCTCGTCGAACTCCTGCTCTCTGCCACTTCCCGGCCCAAACTGCTTCACTACCCCGGGCGCGCGGACCACCCAGACGTCCAGCAGCCCCTGAATGCCCTCCAGCCGGTCCAGAAAATGCTTCCGTTTCCCGATGGTGCCGTTGACCATCGATTCGGTGAGATGCACGCGAACGATCTCCGCCGCAATGCGCGCCTGGGATTTTGCCGAACTGATGGAAAAATGGCGGAACGAGAAGAGGCTTACCCCCACCAGCACCGCAACGACCAAGACGGTGAGGGCGATGAAGAACCTCGTCGTTTTCCTCTTGAGACCCATTGGATTTCCCCGCTCGCCAACCGATCCCCGGCAACCCCCTGGCCCGCGGTACCACCAGAGCTCCCTCCATGAGCGGGACTACAAAACCTGGCCTCGAACAAAACCGGAACACCCGAGGCTATCGGCAGCATTCCCGGTTACTTGAGCGGTTTTTCCAGAAAGCGGTGAGAACCCCCGGCCCCTTTGCGTGAACCGATTCACCCCCTGGTATGCAGAAAAAGATAAAGCCGCGACGATGCGCGGCTTTGGATGGCGTCCCCTAGGGGAGTCGAACCCCTGTTACCGCCGTGAAAGGGCGGTGTCCTAGGCCTCTAGACGAAGGGGACGAAAATCGTCGCGGATTATAACCGTCTGTCGGCTGTTGTCCAGTTGTCTGGTGGAGCCAGGCGGGATCGAACCGCCGACCTCAACACTGCCAGTGTTGCGCTCTCCCAGCTGAGCTATGGCCCCGTTTTCCTGCGTCGGGATCGCCGGGTGGAGCCCGGTGCCCCGCAAGAGGCGCGTATGATAATCCAGGCTTTTTTGGGTGTCCATACCTTTTTGCGGAATTTTTTCGGACCCGGTTTCCGGGGAACGACATCCTGCCACGCGTAGGAGCGGCGCCCCGCCGCGAATGTTTGAAGTTCGGCCCGGGGGCGGGCCTCCTACTCCTTCTTCTCCACCTTGGCCCAGGAGTCGCGCAGCGTCACCACCCGGTTGAACACCAGCTTGCCCTGCTCCGCCTCCACGGCATCGCGGCAGAAGTAGCCCTCACGCTCGAACTGGAAGCGCTCTCCCGGGGCAGCGTCGGCCAAGGCGGGTTCCACCACTACCTGCACCACCTGTAGGGAATCGGGATTGAGCAGCTCGCCCAAGGGCGCGTCCTCGGCGGCGGGGTTGGGCACCCGGAAGAGGCGGTCGTAGAGGCGCACTTCGGCGGGCACCCCCTCGCTGGCGGAGACCCAGTGGATGACGCCCCGCACCTTGCGTCCCTCGGGGTTGCGGCCCAGAGTGTCGGGATCGTAGTGGCAGCGCAGCTCGACGATCTCGCCCTGGTCGTCCTTGATCGCCTCGTCGCAGATGAGGGTGTAGGCGTTGCGCAGCCTCACTTCGCCGCCGAGCACCAGCCGCTTGTACTTCTTGTTGGCGCTCTCGCGGAAGTCGGCGCGGTCGATGTAGATCTCGCGGGTGAGCTTGACCCGGCGGCTGCCCATGGCCTCGTCCTTGGGGTGGTTGGGTGCTTCCAAGGTCTCCACCTTCCCCTCGGGATAGTTGGTGATCACCACTTTGAGGGGGTCGAGCACCGCCATGCGCCGGGGGGCGGTGCGGTCCAGGTCCTCGCGCACCGCCGCTTCCAGCATTCCCATCTCCACGGTGCCGTCCACCTTGGTGACGCCGATGCGGTTGCAGAAGTCACGGATGGAAGCCGGGGTGTAGCCACGCCGCCGCAGGCCGGCGATGGTGGGCATGCGCGGGTCGTCCCACCCTTCCACGTGGCCCTCCTCCACCAGTTGGGTGAGCTTGCGCTTGCTCATCACCGTGTACTCGAGGTTGAGGCGGGCGAACTCGATCTGGCGCGGGTGGCAGGGCGCACTGATGTGGTCCAGCACCCAGTCGTAGAGGGGCCGGTGATCCTCGAACTCCAGGGTGCAGAGGGAGTGGGTGATCCCCTCCAGGGCGTCGGAGATGGGGTGGGTGAAATCGTACATGGGATAGATGCACCACTCGTCGCCCGTCTGGTGGTGGATGGCCCCGCGCCGGATGCGGTAGAGGGTGGGATCCCGCATGTTCATGTTGGGCGAGGCCATGTCGATCTTGGCCCGCAGGGTGCGTGAGCCGTCGGGGAACTCGCCGGCGCGCATGCGGCGGAAGAGATCCAGGTTCTCCTCCACGGAACGGTTGCGGTAAGGGCTCTCACGCCCGGGCTCGGTGAGGGTGCCGCGGTACTCGCGCACCTGCTCCGGGGTGAGGTCGCAGACGTAGGCCAGACCCTTCTCGATCAGCTCCACGGCGAACTGGTAGAGCTGCTCGAAGTAGTCCGAGGCGTAGTAGAGGCCGGACCACTGGTAGCCGAGCCAGCGCACATCCTCCTTGATCGCCTCGACATACTCCACGTCCTCCTTGTGGGGGTTGGTGTCGTCGAAGCGCAGGTTGCACTCGCCGCCGTAGTCCTCGGCGATGCCGAAGTTGAGGACGATGGACTTGGCGTGGCCGATGTGGAGATAGCCGTTGGGCTCCGGCGGGAAGCGGGTATGGATCTTCTCGTGCTTGCCGCCGGCCAGGTCCGCCTCGATGATCTGGCGGATGAAATTGGTGGGTCTGTTCTGTTCCGACATCGGTGTGGTGTGCTCGTGTTGATGTTTTCTCTACAACCGTAGGAGGCCCGCCCCCGGGCCGAATTCCAATATTCGCGGCGGGGGCGCCGCTCCTACGGGACGCCCCCCCTGTAGGAGGCCCGCCCCCGGGCCGAACTTCAAATATTCACGGCGGGGGCGCCGCTCCTACCCGTGGATCCAGGCGATGGCCTTGTCGATGCGCCGCAGGGTCGCCTCCCGGCCCACCAGCTCCAGGGTGAGATCCAGGTCGGGCGAGGGGGCGCCGCCGGTGACCGCCACCCGCAGGGGCATGCCCACCTTGCCGAAGCCCACCTCCAGCGCCTTCACCGTGGCCTCGATGGCGGCGCGGATCTCCTCCCGCTCCCAGTTCTCCAGGGCGGCAAGGCGCTCGCGCACCGCCTGCAACAGCTCCACGGCGGCGGGCCGGAGCGCCTTCTTCGCCGCCTTCTCGTCGAAGGCCTCGAAATCCCGGTAGTAGAAGGCGCTGATCTCGGCCAGCTCCACCAGGGTGCGTGCCCGCTCGCGCTGGGCCTCCACCACCCTCACCAGGTCCGGCCCCTCGGCGGGATCGATCTCCAGGTCACCCATGTGGGGCGAGAGCAGCCGGGCGATGCGCTTCGGGTCGTCGTGAATCAGGTAGTGCTGGTTGATCCAGAGCAGCTTCTCCCGGTTGAAGGTGGAGGGGGAACGGTTCACCTCCGAGAGGTCGAACAGCTCCACCATCTCGTCCAGCGAGAAGATCTCCTGGTCGCCGTGGGACCAGCCCAACCGCACCAGGTAGTTGAGCAGCGCCTCGGGCAGGAAGCCGTCGTGCATGTACTGCATCACGCTCACCGCACCGTGTCGCTTGGAGAGGCGCGTGCCGTCGTCGCCCAGGATCATGGGCAGGTGGGCGTACTGCGGCACCGGCAGCCCCATGGCCTGGAGCAGGTTGATCTGGCGCGGTGTGTTGTTGATGTGGTCGTCACCGCGGATGACGTGGGTGACGCCCATGTCGGCGTCGTCCACCACCACCGTGAGGTTGTAGGTGGGCGAACCGTCGCTGCGGCGGATGATGAGGTCGTCCAGCTCGGCGTTGCTCACGCGGATGGTGCCGCGCACCAAGTCCTGGAAGACCACGGTGCCCTCCTCCGGGTTGCGGAAGCGCACCACGTGGGGCTTTTCCGGGTCCACTTCGCGGCAGCGGCAGTGGCCGTCGTAGCGCGGCTTGAGCTTCTTCGCCATCTGCTCCTCGCGCAGCTTCTCCAGCCGCTCCTTCGGACAGTCGCAGCGGTAGGCCAGCCCCTTCTCCAGCAGCTGGTCGATCACCTCGTTGTAGCGGTCGAAGCGGTGGGTCTGGTAGAAGGGGCCCTCGTCGTACTCCAGGCCCAGCCAGGTCATGCCCTCGAGGATGGCGTTCACCGACTCCCGGGTGGAGCGTTCCAGGTCGGTGTCCTCGATGCGCAGGATGAACTTGCCGCCGTGCTTGCGGGCAAAGAGCCAGGAGAAGAGCGCGGTGCGCGCGCCGCCCACATGCAGATAACCGGTCGGACTGGGTGCGCAACGCGTTCTTATGGTCATTTCGGGGTGGTTCCAGCGAAAAGGGGTATTTTATCAGGCCCGAAGCCGCCCCTTCCGGGCAATTTCATCCCATTTCGCTCTTCCGGGCTTCCATTGTTCTTTTCTCGTTCTATAATAGAACCAAGACAGTACACGGAGCCCGCCATGAAGCACGACCGCCTGCCCGATCTCACCCGCCGCCAGCAGGAGATCTACGAGTACCTGCTGGAGAACCTGCACAAGTTTCCCCACCCGCCCACGCTGGACGAGCTGTGCACCGCTCTCGGGCTCAGCTCGCGGGGCTCCCTGCACAAGCAGCTCCAGGCGCTGGTGAAGGCCGGGCTCATCGAGCCCATGAACAACAAGCGGCGCGGCGTGCGGCTGACGCCGCCCCCGCCCCAGGACGTTCCACCCGACGAGAACGAACTGCCCCTCTACGGGCGCATCGCCGCCGGCCGTCCCATCGAGGCCATCGCCGGCGAGGAGACCATCTCCGTCCCCCCGCCCCTGCGCACCGACCGGCCCTGCTACGTGCTCGAGGTGAAAGGGGATTCCATGATCGACGCCGGCATCCTGGACGGCGACTGGGTGATCATCGAGCAGCGCGACTACGCCCGCAACGGCGAGATCGTGGTGGCCCTGGTGGACGGCGAGGAGGCCACCCTGAAACGCATCGAGCAGCGCCAGGGCCGCGTGATCCTGCACCCCGCCAACCGCGAGATGAAGCCCATGAGCTACCGGCCCGAGCAGGTGCAGATCCAGGGTGTGCTGGTGGGACAGATGCGGCGCTACCACTGAGGGCGGCCTCAGGAGTAGTAGATGTACTTCTCCAGCTGCTCGATGACGAACTGCTGCTCGTCGATGATGTCCTTGACGATGTCACCGATGGAGACCAGCCCGGCCAGCCGGCCCTCCTCCACCACCGGCAGGTGACGGATGCGGTTCTCGGTCATGAGCGCCATGCACTCGTTGGTGGTGGTGTCGGGGGTCACCACCAGCAGCTGGCGGGTCATCACCTCCTCCACCGGCGTCTCCCGGGAACTGCGCCCCTCCAGCGCCACCTTGCAGGTGTAGTCCCGCTCGGAGAAGAGCCCCACCGGCCTTCCCTGGTCCACCACCACCAGCGACCCGACCCCGAGGTCGGCCAGCCGCCGGATGGCCTCGAACACCGTCTCCCCGGGAGAGACGGTGTATACCTCTTCCCCCTTCAGCCTGAGGATGTCACGAACGGTTTTCATGTTCGCTCCTTCGTGGTGAACGGTACTTGACCAATAAGATTAGTCCATCCGGGGGAATTTGCCAGGAAGCCTGCCGGGGCCACTACGCCTTGCGGCTCCAGGCAAGCCGGACCACAATCGGTGGCGCAATCATCCATTTCAGGGGGAATCCCACAATGCAGAAAGGCGATATCGTGGCCGACGCCAAGGGAAACCGGTTTGTCATCACGAGTACAACCCATGTGAACGAGATCAGCATCTTCGAGCTGGCACCGGAAGCATGGGTGGCCGATCCGGAGGCTCCGACCGTGGAGGTTGTCGGGGAGGAACTTGAAGCGCTGTTTGTGTCCACCGACCGGTCTTCCGTGAAGTCATCGTAGAGCACAAGTTTCACCGGGGAGGCAGCGCTATAACCCCTTTGGCTACGCCGTAGCCTTGAAGATTTATACCTTCACATCAGCCAGCACAGATGGAGGGGTGTTTAGGCTGGTACTCATATTTTTCCTGTGTTCCCACTTCATAGGAACAGGAGTGCTTGATAGCACCAATCCTCGGCAGGCCAACAATCTCATTTCAATCTGCTCCCGCTCCAAAGGAGCGGGAGAACCACCAGGTCCTGCGCTGGTAGTGCTGCCAACCCTGGTTTCAACCCACTCCCGCTCCAAAGGAGCGGGAGAACCATATCAACCTCCAGACCTCACACCCGCAACGATGTTTCAACCCACTCCCGCTCCAAAGGAGCGGGAGAACCCCCGCTCGATTCCGACGTGTTCCTGTGGACCCCGGTTTCAACCCACTCCCGCTCCAAAGGAGCGGGAGAACGCTATCGTCGTCGAACAGCCTGGCGTGTTCCAGGGTTTCAACCCACTCCCGCTCCAAAGGAGCGGGAGAACCACCCGCCGGTGGTCGATCAGCCAGGACCGCAGAGTTTCAACCCACTCCCGCTCCAAAGGAGCGGGAGAACGCCGGACGCTGGTATGTGTCGATTCAGGTTGAGATGTTTCAACCCACTCCCGCTCCAAAGGAGCGGGAGAACTCCCGCGCCGCATCGTTCGCAATCATCCTGAGCCAGTTTCAACCCACTCCCGCTCCAAAGGAGCGGGAGAACCGAAAATCCCATATCCCGCCGGTACAACGATTGGGTTTCAACCCACTCCCGCTCCAAAGGAGCGGGAGAACTGTCCCGGTGGTGCTGTTTGTGATGCGCAGCCGGTAGTTTCAACCCACTCCCGCTCCAAAGGAGCGGGAGAACGGCGGGCCGGATAGCCGCTGCGGTGACAGGTGAGTTTCAACCCACTCCCGCTCCAAAGGAGCGGGAGAACCCCGGACCAGGTTGTGCCGAATCCTAGGAAAGATGTTTCAACCCACTCCCGCTCCAAAGGAGCGGGAGAACCAACCCGGCCCGGTGCAGCCAAGAAAAAGCCTCCTGTTTCAACCCACTCCCGCTCCAAAGGAGCGGGAGAACATGCTCGTGTTTGCCGACGAGACGTCGGACATGGGTTTCAACCCACTCCCGCTCCAAAGGAGCGGGAGAACTGGCCGCTGGTGCTGTCGGTGCCGGGTATCTGCTCTGGTTTCAACCCACTCCCGCTCCAAAGGAGCGGGAGAACCCCGAAACGCTTGGACATGAGGCGGGAGAATCGACGGTTTCAACCCACTCCCGCTCCAAAGGAGCGGGAGAACGCAAGCCGCTGAAGCCCTTGCAGGGCGCGCTGGTGTATCAACCCCCTCCCGCCCCAACGGAGCGGGAGACACGAC
>JALWGP010000261.1 GCA_027038775.1 Sedimenticola sp.
GGAAGCACTTGCCCGGCATGGCGCCGATGTAGGTGCGGCGGTGGCCCTTGATCTCCGCCTCGTCGCGGATGCCGCCCACCGAGAAGCGGTAGAACCTGCGCCCCACGGCGTCGGCGATGGAGCGGCCGATGGAGGTCTTGCCCACGCCGGGCGGGCCCACCAGCAGGATGATGGAACCCTTGATCTCACCGCGCTGGATCCCCAGGGCGAGGAATTCGAGGATGCGCTCCTTCACGTCCTCCAGGCCGTAGTGGTCGCGGTCGAGCACCCGGCGGGCGTGCTTCAGGTCGAGGTTGTCCTCGGAGCGTTGTCCCCAGGGGAGCAGGGTGATCCAGTCCAGGTAGTTGCGGGTGACGTTGTATTCCGAGGAGCCGGTCTCGAGCATGGAGAGCTTCTCCAGCTCCTCCTCCACCCGCAGCTCGGCCTCCTCGGTGAGCTCGAGCTTCTCCAGCCGCTCGCGGAACTTCTCGATGTCGGCGGTGCGGTCGTCCTTGGCGAGGCCGAGCTCCTGCTGGATCACCTTGAGCTGCTCCTTGAGGAAGAACTCGCGCTGCTGCTTCTCCATGCGCTCCTCCACCGTGTGGCGGATCTTCTGCTGGGCGCGCATGATCTCCAGCTCCTTGCTCAGCAGCGCCAGCACCTTCTCCATGCGCGGCAACAGTTCCACCGTCTCCAGGATCTCCTGTTGCTCCTCCTTGGAGGCGGAGGTGAGGCCGGTGGCGAAGTCGGCCAGCAGGGAGGGGTTCTCGGGGCCGAAGCGGTCGAGGAAGAAGCGCAGCTCCTCCTGAAGCAGGGGGTTGAGCGGCAGCAGCTCCTTGATGGTGTTGATGATGGCCAGGGCGTAGGCCTTGATCTCCTCGGTGATCTTGCCGCGGAACTCGCGCAGGTACTCGACGCGGGCCAGGTAGGGCGGCTCCTCCTGGATGAACTGCTCCACCCGGAAGCGCTGGATGCACTCCACCAGTACCTGCAACTTGCCGTCGGCCTCGTGCACCTTGTGGATGCGGCCGACGGTGCCGATGCGGTACATGGCCTCGGGCGAGGTCTGCTCGGCCTGGTCGTCCATGGTGAGCAAGAGGCCGATGAGGTGGTGCTCGGTCTCGGAGACGGCCTGGATGGTGGGCGCCCAGGCGGCCGCGTCCATGAGCAGGGGCACGCCCTGGCCGGGGAAGAAGGGGCGCGCGGCGATGGGCAGGATGTGGATGACGGCGGGCAGGACTTCGTCCGCGCGGGCCGGTACCTGGTGCTGGTTTTCGTCGTTCATGTTCTTGTTTTTCCCTCTTTTTTCGGTAGCTGGGTACATGGGGGTGACCGGGTTGGGCTTCAACCATGCCGCCCCGGTAGGAGGCCCGCCCCCGGGCCGAACGTCAAACGTTCGCGGCGGGGGCGCCGCTCCTACAGGGCGGGTTCCGCAACGGGGCGCCGCCGCCTCCGCTTCGCGCTGCACTTCCCTGTGCGGGGTAGGAGGCCCGCCCCCGGGCCGAACTCGGAAACATTCGCGGCGGGGGCGCCGCTCCTACTGGAGCGGATCATAGGAGGCCCGCCCCCGGGCCGAATTTCAACAAACCTTTCGCGGCGGGGCGCCGCTCCTACCCGGCCGCGGCGTTGGCCAGCGCCACGAACCCGGCGGGCGGCACCTGCTCGGCCCGGGCGCCGGGATCGATGCCGCACCGCTCCAGGGTGCCCGGCGGCAGCAGCTTCTTGAGGGTGTTGCGCAGGGTCTTGCGTCGCTGGGAGAAGGCCTGGGCGACGATGCGCGAGAAGAGGTCGAAGTCGGCGATGGGCCAGGGGGGCTCCTCGTGGGGCACCAGGCGCACGAAGGCCGACTCCACCTTCGGTGGGGGGTGGAAGGCGCCGGGCCCGACGGGGAAGAGACGCTCCACCGCGCAGCGCACCTGGAGCATGACGCTCAGGCGGCCGTAGGTCTTGCTGCCGGGCGCGGCGGCCATGCGCTCCACCACCTCCTTCTGCAGCATGAAGTGGAGGTCGCGGATGCAGTGGGCCTCCTCCAGCAGGTGGAAGAGGAGCGGGGTGGAGATGTTGTAGGGCAGGTTCCCCACCACGCGCAGCCGCTCCTCGTCCTCCCGCAGGTCGCAGAAGGAGAAGCGCAGGGCGTCGGCCTGGTGGAGGCGGAAGTTTTCCCGGTGGCCGAACCGCGCCTCCAGCAGTCTCGCCAGATCGCGATCCAGCTCCACGGCGTCCAGCCGACAGCCATGCTCCAGCAGCCCCTCGGTGATGGCCCCCTGCCCGGGCCCGATCTCCACCAGGTGCTCTCCCGGCCGGGGCGCCACGGCGGCCAGGATGCGGGCGATGGTGCCGGGGTCGTGGAGGAAGTTCTGGCCGAAACGCTTGCGGGGACGGTGGTTCACGGTCTGCTGGGGCAGTGACGGGGACGTGCGCCAGTGTAACAGCCTTGCTTTCCCGGCTGCATGGTCTATTCGTTAGTTGTAACTGCAACGGAGCACTGAATCGGCGGTGGGCCTGGACAGGGCTTCCGGCCCTCGAACAACCGGAGGAGATCAATGGGAAGTTACTGCGGAGACGTGCTGATCCACATCGACGAGAGCCTGGACGATCAGGATATCCACGAGATCGAGTACGAACTGGGCCAGATCGACGGCGTTTACAGCGCCTGCGTGCCGGAGAAGGCGCGCCACCTGATGCTGGTGGACTACGATCCCATGGACGTGGAGGCGTCCGAGCTGCTGCAGCAGGTGCGCAGCCACGGGCTGCACGCAGAGCTGGTCGGGTTGTGAACAGCGGCTCACCGGGCATGGCGGAAACTGGCTGAAAGTTATACAATTTCAGGCCGTTTCCCGATAATCGAGTTTGATGCCCGGCAAGTTATACATCAAGACCTTCGGCTGCCAGATGAACGAGTACGACTCCGCCAAGATGGCGGACGTGCTCGCCGAGTCCCACGGTCTTGAGGTCACCGACGACCCTCAGGCGGCCGACGTACTGCTGCTCAACACCTGCTCGATCCGCGAGAAGGCCCAGGAGAAGGTCTTTTCGCTGCTCGGTTGCTGGAAGAGCTGGAAGCGGGAAAGGCCGGACCTGGTCATCGGGGTGGGTGGTTGCGTGGCCAGCCAGGAGGGCGAGGCCATCCGCGCCCGCGCGCCCTACGTGGACCTGGTCTTCGGCCCCCAGACCCTCCACCGCCTGCCCGAGATGCTGGAGCAGGCCCGCGCCACCGGTTCGCCGGTGGTGGACGTGAGCTTTCCCGAGATCGAGAAGTTCGACCGCCTGCCCGAGCCCCGCGCCGAGGGCCCCACCGCCTACGTCTCCATCATGGAGGGGTGCTCCAAGTACTGCACCTACTGCGTGGTGCCCTACACCCGCGGCACCGAGATCAGCCGTCCCTTCGACGACGTCATCGCCGAGATCGCGGCCCTGGCCGGGCAGGGCGTGCGCGAGGTGAACCTGCTGGGGCAGAACGTCAACGCCTACCGCGGCGAGATGCACGACGGCGAGGTGGCCGACCTGGCCCTGCTCATCCGCTTCGTTGCCGCGATCGACGGCATCGACCGCATCCGTTTCACCACCTCCCACCCGGTGGAGTTCTCGGACAGCCTCATCGAGGTCTACGGCGAGGTGCCCGAGCTGGTCAGCTTCCTCCACCTGCCGGTGCAGTCGGGCTCGGACCGCATCCTCATGGCCATGAAGCGCGGCCACAGCGCCTTCGAGTACAAGCAGAAGATCCGCAGGCTGCGCGAGGTCCGGCCCGACATCAGCATCTCCTCGGACTTCATCGTGGGCTTTCCCGGCGAGACCGACGCCGACCACCGTCTCACCATGCAGCTCATCGAGGAGATCGGCTTCGACCACTCTTTCAGTTTCCTCTACAGCCGCCGCCCCGGCACCCCGGCGGCGGACTACCCCGACGACGTGCCCCTGGAGGTGAAGCAGGCGCGCCTGGCCGAGCTGCAGCAGGCCATCAACACCCATGCCCAGCGCATCAGCCGGCAGATGGTGGGCACGGTGCAGCGCATCCTGGTGGAGCGCCCCTCGCGCAAGGACCCCGCCATGCTCGCCGGGCGCACCGAGAACAACCGGGTGGTGAACTTTGCCGGGCCGGAATCGCTCATTGGCGAGTTCGTCGAAGTGCGCATTACCGAGGCGCTGCCCAACTCCCTGCGCGGCGAGCTGGCATCGCCCCTCCCTTCCGTAGTCAACTCCTGAACGCTGTATGACCGCAACCCCCCTTGCCGACCACCCTCAGTCCCTGGACCTGGTCCTCGAGCCCGAGAACAACGAGCGCCTGCGCAACGTCTGCGGGCAGATGGACGAGCACCTGCGCCAGCTCGAGCGGCGCCTCGGGATCGAGATCAACAACCGCGGTGCCGCCTTCCACCTGCTGGGCAGCCGCGAGGCCATCGACGCCGGCGCCCGCGTGCTGGAGATGATGTACGAGGCCACCGCCGAGGAGGTGCTCACCCCCGCCGACGTCCACCTCTTCCTGCAGGAGTCGGGGGTGGAGGAGCTGCTCATCCCGGTGGAACCCGACATCCCCGAGGTGGTGATCAAGACCAGGCGGGGGCTGGTGCGCCCCCGCGGCCCCCACCAGCGGGAGTACCTGCACCGGGTGATGACCCACGACATCAATTTCGGCGTGGGCCCGGCAGGCACCGGCAAGACCTATCTCGCCGTGGCCTGCGCGGTGGAGGCGCTGGAGCACGACCGGGTGCGGCGGCTGATCCTGGTGCGGCCGGCGGTGGAGGCGGGCGAGCGGCTCGGCTTCCTGCCCGGGGACTTGGCGCAGAAGATCGACCCCTACCTGCGGCCCCTCTACGACGCCCTCTACGAGATGCTCGGTTTCGAGAAGGTGCACAAGCTGGTGGAGCGCAACGTCATCGAGGTGGCGCCGCTCGCCTACATGCGTGGCCGCACCCTCAACGACGCCTTCATCATCCTCGACGAGGCGCAGAACACCACCCCCGAGCAGATGAAGATGTTCCTCACCCGGATCGGCTTCGGTTCCACCGCCGTCATCACCGGCGACGTCACCCAGGTGGACCTGCCGCGCCACCAGCAGTCGGGGTTGCGCCAGGCCATCGAGGTGCTGGCCGACGTGGAGGGCATCAGCTTCACCTTCTTCAACGCCCGCGATGTGGTGCGCCACCCCCTGGTGCAGCGGGTGGTGGAGGCCTACGACAGCCGCGGCGGGGAACAGCGGTGAACGTTCTTTCCCATGCGGGTCGGATTTCAGTCCGACCTCTCCTGGTCAAAGCGAGCCGGCTGGAATGGAGGAAAGCCGTTCCCGGGGTCTCTGGCGGGACGTCCGAGGCCAGGGATGGCCGAGGCCGAGCGCACAGGGACGTGCTCGTAGCGGTCCCGCCAGAGACCCCGGGAGCGGCTACCCCCTCGATCAAGGTCCCGAATTCCCAATGCCGGACTGAAGTCCGACCCGCAGGGGGCGCGGCGGCATGAAGCTGGAGCTGCAGGTCGCCACAGAAGCGTCCGGCCTTCCCGCGCGCGAGGCGTTCGAACGCTGGGCGGAGGCCGCCCTCGAGGATGAGCCCCGCCGCGAGCTGGTGATCCGCATCGTGGACGAGGCCGAGAGCCGGGCGCTGAACCGCGACTACCGGGGCAAGGACAAGTCCACCAACGTCCTCTCCTTTCCCTTCGAGGCGCCGCCGGGGCTTCCCAGCGAGCACCTGGGCGACCTGGTGATCTGCGCCCCCGTGGTGGCGCGTGAAGCCCGCGGGCAGGGCAAGCCCCTCGAACACCACTGGGCCCACATGGTGGTGCACGGCGTGCTCCACCTGCGCGGTTTCGACCACCTGGCCCCGACCGAGGCGGAGGAGATGGAGGCCAGGGAACGCCGCATCCTCTCCTCCTTCGACATTCCCGATCCCTACCAAGAGGTTGCATGAACACCAAGGACCCCTCACCCGACGGCTCATCGATACGCAAGCGGCTGGGACGGCTCCTGGCCGCCCTGGCGCCGGTGGAACCGGAGAGCCAGGAAGAGCTGGTGCAGATTCTCAAGCAGGCACGCAGGCACCACCTGATGGACGGCGAGGCCCTCTCCATGATGGAGGGGGTGTTGCAGGTCTCCGAGTTGCGGGTGCGCGACATCATGATCCCCCGCGCGCGCATGGTGGTGGTGGAGCGCGACAAGCCCCTGGACGACATCCTGCCCGTCATTATCGAGTCGGCGCACTCCCGCTTTCCCGTCATCGGAGACGACCGCAGCGAGGTGGTGGGCATCCTGCTGGCCAAGGACCTGCTCCAGTTCTGCGGCAGCAACGCCCGCCGCTTCAACATGCGCGACATCCTGCGCTCGGCCGTCTTCGTGCCCGAGAGCAAGCGGCTCAACGTGCTGCTCAAGGAGTTCCGCCGCAGCCGCAACCACATGGCCATCGTTGTGGACGAGTACGGCGCCGCCGCCGGCCTCATCACCATCGAGGACGTGCTGGAGCAGATCGTGGGCGAGATCGAGGACGAGTACGACTTCGACGAGGGGGCCTACATCCTCAAGCGCGGCGAGGGACGCTACACCGCCAAGGCCCACACCACCATCGAGGAGTTCAACGAGTTCTTCGGCACCGACTTTCCCGACGAGGACTACGACACCATCGGCGGCATGGTGATCAACCGCCTGGGGCACCTGCCCAAGCGGGGCGAGTCGGTGGAGATCGGGGGCTTCCGCTTCACCGTGGTGCGCGCCGACAGCCGCAAGATCCGCCTGCTCAACATCGAGAAGCTGCCGGTGGAGGCGGTGGCGGATTGAGGCAAGAGGCGGTTGTTTCCTGCCACGCGCCCCTTGTGGGTCGGGCTTCAGCCCGACATTCATTTTTAGGAGCCCTGATCAAGGCCGTAGCCTTCCCCGGGGTCTTCGGCGGGACCGCTACGAGCACATCCCTGTGCGCTCGGCCTCGGCCATCCATGGCCTCGGACGTCCCGCCGAAGACCCCGGGGAAGGCTTTCCTGGATTCTGGCCGGTGCACTTTGGTCCGGGGATGTCGGGCTGAAGCCCGACCCACAAGGGGAACATGAACTTCCCGCTCCGGCTCCTCACCGCCTTCGCCACCGGCGCCGCCGCCGTCCTCGCCTTCGCCCCCTTCGGCCTGGGCTGGCTGGCGCCCCTGTCGGTGGCGCTGCTCTTCCTCCTGTGGGAGCGGGCCACGCCCCGCCAGGCCTTCCTGCTGGGCTGGGCCTGGGGCGCGGGGCTCATGGGCTTCGGCATCTTCTGGGTGCACCACAGCATCGCCCAGTTCGGCGGGCTCGACTTGCCCCTGGCGGTGGCCATCACCCTGCTCTTCGCCCTCTCCCTGGCCCTCTTCTACGGGTTGGCGGGCTGGCTGGCCCGCCGCTTCTTCCCGGGGGCTTCCCTGCTCGCCTGGCCTGCGATCTGGGGGTTGCTGGAGTGGACCCGGAGCTGGTTCCTCACCGGTTTCACCTGGCTCAGCCTCGGCTACTCCCAGATCGACACGCCTCTGGAGGGCTACGCGCCCTTGGCGGGGGTCTACGGCCTGAGCCTGCTGGTGGTGCTGAGCGCCGCCCTGCTGCTTCGCTGGCGCTCGCCCTGGATCCTGTTGCTGCCCCTGCTGTGGGGCGGTGGCTGGCTGCTGCAGCAGGTAGAGTGGAGCCGTCCGGCGGGTGCGCCCTTCCAGGTGGCGCTGGTGCAACCCAACATTCCCCAGGCCATCAAGTGGCGGTCGGAGCAGTTCGAGCCCACCCTGCGGCTGCTGGCCGACCTCACCGACCAGGCAAGGGAGGCGCGTCTGGTGGTCTGGCCGGAAACGGCGGTGCCCGCCTTTGCCAGCCGGGTGGAGACGGCGGTGCTGGAACCGCTGCAGCGCAAGTTCATTCGCGAGGAGCGCACCCTGCTGCTGGGGATCGCCACGGACGACGGCGGGGGCCGCTACTACAACGCCATGGTGAGCCTGGGCGCCTCGGGGCGGGGCGAGTACCGCAAGCGCCACCTGGTGCCCTTCGGCGAGTACATGCCGCTGAAGCCGCTGCTGGAGCCCTTGGTCGAGCTGCTGGCCATTCCCATGTCGGACTTCACGCCTGGTGACGGCGGCAAGCCCCTGCTGCAGCTCGCCGGCTATCCCGCCGGGATCTCCATCTGCTACGAGGACACCTTTGGCGACGAGGTGGCTGCGGCCCTGTCGGAGGCGGCCTTCCTGGTGAACGCCAGCAACGACGCCTGGTTCGGCGACTCCCTGGCGCCCCATCAGCACCTGGAGATGGCGCGCATGCGGGCGCTGGAGACGGGGCGCTGGCTGCTGCGTGCCACCAACACCGGCATCTCCGCCCTCATCGACGGGAAGGGGCGGGTGCGGCAGCAGCTGGCGCAGTTCGAAAGAGGCGTGGTGAAGGGGGAGGTACAGCCGCTCTCCGGCACCACTCCCTACGCCCGCTGGCCCGACGGGCCGGTGGTGGTGCTGGCCCTGATCATGCTGGCCACGGCCTACCGGCGTGGCATGGGAGGTGCGCCGTCGAGGCCCTGAGCCCTGAGCCGTTCGGCTTCGAGTTTCCGCTGTTCCAGTTCGTATTTCAGGGCCTCGGCCTCCTGGAAGAGCGCCTCCGCCTCGTTGGGCCAGGGATCGGGCGCCACCCGGGGCTCCCGGGGCTCATCGCAGGCGGCCAGGAGCAGCAGGATCTGTGGGAAAATCATCCTTTTCATTCACCGGGATTATAGACAGGGGAGAACCATGAGCAGAGAGATCATCCGTACCGACAAGGCGCCCCAGGCCATCGGCACCTATTCCCAGGCGGTGAAGGTGGGGAGCACCGTCTGGCTTTCCGGGCAGATCCCGCTGGTGCCGGAGACCATGGAGATGGTGGAGGGCAACATGGAGGCGCAGATCCGCCGGGTCTTCGACAACCTGAAGGCGGTGGCGGAGGCGGCGGGCGGGTCGCTGGCCGACGTGGTGAAGCTGAACGTCTTCCTCACCGACCTTTCCCACTTTCCGCTGGTGAACCAGGTGATGGCCGACTACTTCGACGAGCCCTATCCCGCCCGTGCCGCCATCGGCGTGGCGGCGCTGCCGAAGGATGCGGGGGTGGAGATGGACGCGGTGATGGAGCTCACTCCCCGCTGACGGTAATGGTCACGCGCCGATGGTGGGGACGGCTGCGGTGTTCATACAGGTAGATCCCCTGCCAGATGCCCACGTTCAAGGCGCCGCCGCTCACCGGCAGGGTGAGGTCCATGTTGGTGAGGATGGAACGCACGTGGGCCGGCATGTCGTCGGGTCCCTCGGCGGTGTGGCGGAAGAGGGGGGAGCCGTCGGGCACCAGCTCCACGAGAAAACGCTCCAGGTCGCTGCGCACCTGGGGGTCGGCATTCTCGCACAGGATCAGGGAGGCGCTGGTATGCTGCACGAAGACGTGGCAGAGGCCGGTGGTGATGCCGGAATCTCTCACCACCCCTTCCACCTCGCGCGAGAGGTTCAGGGTGCCGCGGCCGCGGGTCTGGAAGGAGAGGGTCTGTTGATGGATCATGATTCGTCCGGTAACAAAGGGATGCTTCGATCTGGCGGTGGAGCCTTTGCAAAGGCTTTGCACACGCAGGCGTTGAGGCGACATTGAACCAGATTCCCCCCCTCTCGGAAATGCCTGTCGCCGCGCTCCGTGGCGTGGGGCCGAAGCGGGCGGAGCGGTTGGCCCGGCTCGGCATCGAGAGCGTGCAGGACCTGCTCTTCCACCTGCCCTACCGCTACCAGGACCGCACCCGGGTAGTGCCCATCGGTGCCCTG
>JALWGP010000262.1 GCA_027038775.1 Sedimenticola sp.
GAACTTGGGCAGCTGGCCCGTGCCGTAGAGGGAGGCGTCGTTGACGACGTAGGGAACATAGGTCTCCCGGTAGCCGTGCTCACGGGTGTGCAGGTCGAGCATGAACTGGGCCAGGGCACGGTGCAGGCGCGCGATGTCGCCGTGCATCACGGTGAAGCGAGAGCCGGTGAGCTTGGCCGCCGCCTCGAAGTCGAGCCCGCCCAGGGCCTCGCCCAGGTCCACGTGGTCCTTCGGCTCGAAGTCGAACTCCGGGATCTCGCCCCAGCGCCGCTCCTCGCGGTTGTCCTCCTCGTCGGCCCCGTCGGGCACGCTCTCGTGGGGCAGATTGGGCAGGTGCAGCATGAACTGGCGCAGCTCCTCCTGCACCAGCCGCAACGCCTCCTCCTCCGCCTTGAGCTCGTCGCCGATGCTGGCCACCTCGTCGAGCAGGGGCTGGATATCCTCGCCCGCGGCCTTGGCCTTGCCGATGGCCTTGGAGCGGGTGTTGCGCAGGTTCTGCAGCTCCTGGGTGCGCACCTGCAGCGCCTTGCGCTTCTCCTCCAGGGTGCGGAAGGCCGCCAGGTCCAGCTCGAATCCACGGCGGGCCAGGGCGGCCGCCACCTTCTCGGGGTCGCTGCGCAGCAGCTTGGGGTCCAGCATCGCTCGTCTCTCCAGGTAGATGTGTGCTCCGACCGGATCTCTCCGGGCCATGAATGTCCGGGTTCGGCCCGGGGGCGGGCCTCCTACAGGGGTAGGAGCGGCACCCCGCTGCGAAGGCTCCCCGGGTTCGGCCCGGGGCGGGCCTCCTACAGGTAGGAGCGGCGCCCCCGCCGCGAAGGTTCCCGGGTTCGGCCCGGGGGCGGGCCTCCCACGGGCGTAGGAGCGGCGCCCCCGCCGCGAACCCCTCCTACGAATCCAGGTTGGTACGCGCAGTCCAGTAGACCAGGTGGCCGGGATCGATCTCGTTGCGCAGGTGTTCCACCACCGCCGCCACCTTCTCCGGCCGGTCGAAGAACTCGATCACCACCGGCATGTCCAGGGAGAGGTCGAGCAGCGAGGCGGTGTGCATCTTACCCGAACGCCCGAAGCCCGCAACCCCGCGGAAGGCGGTGACGCCGGCCACCTTCTCCACGTCGTGGAGGTAGCGCAGCGTCTCTTTCATCCTGTGCTCACCCTCGGTGCAGTAGATGCGCACCATGGTCACTTCGTCGGTCATAGCTGCCTCCCAAGAATCACGCCGCCCCAGGCCGCCAGCAGGCAGACGAGGACGCTCACCCCCATGTTGAGGAGCGCCTTGCCGATCTCGGCCTGTTCGATGAGGTTGAAGGTCTCGATGGAAAAGGTGGAGAAGGTGGTGAAGGCGCCGAGAAAGCCGATGAGCAGGAAGGCGCGGATCTCGGGCCCGGTGGTGAGCCGCTCCAGCAGCAGAATGTAGAGCACGCCCATGGCCAGGGAACCCGCCACGTTCACCGCCAGGGTGCCCCAGGGAAAGCCCCGCCCCAGCCAGGCGTAGACGGCGGTGGAGACCCAGTAGCGCATCAGCGCCCCGGCTGCGCCTCCCAGTGCGATGGCCAGTGCCTGCATCTGTCCCGAAGCTGGATGAAAAAAGAAATTCTACCCTGAATCCCCTTCCGCCTGCTCGTCCAGCTCTCGCAGGTGGGCCAGCTTCTCGCGGATGCGGATCTCCAGTCCACGGTCCACGGGGTGGTAGTAGCGCCGACCCTCCAGCCCCTCGGGAAAGTAGTTCTCTCCCGCCGCGTAGCCTTCGGGCTCGTCGTGGGCATAGCGGTAACGCCTGCCGTAACCCAGCTCCTTCATCAGCTTCGTGGGCGCATTGCGCAGGTGGAGGGGAACCTCCAGGGTGCCGGTCTCGCGCGCCTCCTTCATGGCCGCCTTGAAGGCGGTATAGACGGCGTTGCTCTTGGCCGCGCAGGCCATGTAGACCACCGCCTGGGCGATGGCCAGCTCGCCCTCGGGGCTGCCGAGGCGCTCCTGCACCTGCCAGGCGTCGAGGGCGACCTGCAGGGCGCGGGGGTCGGCGTTACCGATGTCCTCCGAGGCCATGCGCACCACCCGCCGCGCGATGTAGAGGGGATCGCAGCCGCCGTCGAGCATGCGGCAGAGCCAGTAGAGGGCGGCGTCGGGCGAAGAGCCGCGCACCGCCTTGTGCAGCGCGGAGATCTGGTCGTAGAAATACTCGCCCCCCTTGTCGAAGCGGCGCACCTGCCCCGAGCAGACCTCCACCACCACCTCGTGGGGAATGCGCCCCGCCTCGGCCAGGGCGGCGGCGTTCTCCAGCAGGTTGAGGGCCCGCCGGGCGTCGCCGTCGGCGGCGCGGGCCATGAGCACCAGGTCCGCCTCGTCGATCTCCAGCGCCTCGCCGCCCAGGCCTCGTTCGGCATCCTCGAGCGCGTTGTGCAGCACCGCCAGCAGCTCCCCCTCGGTGAGGGCCTTGAGCACGTAGACCCGCGCCCGCGAGAGCAGCGCGTTGTTGAGCTCGAAGGAGGGGTTCTCGGTGGTGGCGCCCACGAAGAGCAGAGTGCCGTCCTCCACGTGGGGCAGGAAGGCGTCCTGCTGGCTCTTGTTGAAACGGTGCACCTCGTCGATGAAGAGCAGCGTGCCCCGACCGGCGGCGCGGTTCTGGCGCGCCTGTTCCACCGCGGCGCGGATCTCCTTCACCCCCGAGAGCACCGCCGAGATGGAGAGGAACTCGTAGCCGGAGTGGTTGGCCAGCATGCGCGCCAGGGTGGTCTTGCCGGTGCCGGGCGGCCCCCAGAAGATCATGGAGTGGAGCTGGCCGCGCTCGATGGCGCGGCGCAGGGGCTTGCCTTCGCCCAGGATGTGGGACTGCCCCTGGTACTCGGCCAGGGTGCGGGGCCGCATGCGGTCCGCCAGGGGACGGTCCCGCAGCGACTCCGCGGCGAAGAGGTCACTGGTCGAGGAGGTCATAGCCGGGCGGCGGCTCGAAACGGAAGAGTTCCTCGGGCAGGGGCATGTTCTTCTCGAGGTGGGTGAAGCGGAAGTTGGTCACCTGGCCGAAACGGTCGGCCATCTCCAGCCGCGCCAGCCCCTGCCCGAGGAACTCTTCC
>JALWGP010000263.1 GCA_027038775.1 Sedimenticola sp.
GGATGAGGGAGGCCATGGTGTACCACGTTTCGAAGATCTGACGCCCGGTCACTCCCTGAATTGTGATCATGTTAAAGATGATCTTGGAAAAGTCGAGGGTGATGTCAGTGCTCGGGGTTCCCAGCAACGCAATCCGTCCACCATGAGTCATATTGTCAATCATGGATGTTAAAGCTGTCCCCGACCCGGACATCTCCAGGCCGATGTCAAACCCCTCCTTCATGTCGAATCGGTCCCAGACCGTCTCCAAACCTTCGCGGGAAACATTGACGGCGTTCTTCAGGCCCAGTTGCTGAGCCAGCTCCAGCCTCTCGTCGGCGCGCCGGAGCGAAAGCCTGGAGAGGGAAAGGGTGCGCGGACCGCCCTTCTCCGCGGGCAGCAGCACGCGCACGTCCTGCAATGTCACCTTCACCGGAACCAGGGATACGGGGCCCGGCCCCGGGGCTTCCACGCCTTCCCCGGGAGAGAGTTCCACCACGCCACCCGCCTGCCGGTACTCCAGCTCGAGACGTCGCTGCAGCAGCAGTGGGCGCAGGGGGAAGCGCAATTCGACCCGGTCCGCCTCGAAACGGACGAAGGGAACCTTGCGCGCCTCGAGGATCTTCACGCCCCCGGCCTCGAGTCTCAGTTCCCGCCCCACCTCGAGACGAAAGGGCTCCCCCAGGGTCAACTCGCCACCGGTCACCGCCTCCACCACGGAGACCAGGAGTTCGCGCCGGGTCCCCTCGCCGGAAAAGGAGAACAGCAGCACAGAAACCAGAAAAATTATGGACAGGAATACAAGGAGATAGGAAATTGTTTTTATAATTCTTCTGAATGTGCCATAGTAGCGCATAAGTAATTTCCCTAGTGCGCGGTCGGCCAGGGTCCGGGCTGCCCGCCGGAACAGCTTAGCAGATCCCGGAACACCGGAAACCACGGAGACAGATGAACCGGCAGAAGCAGAAAGACGAACTCATTTCCATCCTCTGGAAACTGAAGAACGCCGCCGGCACCGGGCAGCCCCAGGCGGTCAACTTCCACGATCTGCTGCACGACCGGGCGATTCGCTCCAGCTTCATCGAGGAGGCGGCCAACTCCCCCTTCAGCGAAATCCGCCACGCCGCCCACCGGGCCCGGGAGCTGGATGCCAAGGGGCCGCTCGACTAGACCGGGCCGCCGAGCCAGATGGTGCCCAGGGCCGGGCTCGAACCGGCACGGGGTCGCCCCCGAGGGATTTTAAGTCCCTTGCGTCTACCAATTTCGCCACCTGGGCCGATGGGAAAAGTGCGCAAAGGCCAGGTGATTCTACAGAACCCCCCCTGCCTTTGAAAGAAAGGCGGACTTCCCCCGAACGCAGCCGGCACATTTACAAATCCCCTGATTTGGCAGAAGATGGATCCTCCAAAGGCGCAGGCGGAGCAGCGCCGCCACGAGCCCCATTGATCTCCCACGGAACCAAGGCAGGACCATGTCTCCCCTGGACAAGCTATCCCGGATACTGGGCAAGGCGATCACCTGGGCCTTCTCCGGCGCCCTCTACGGCGGG
The DNA here is from genome assembly GCA_027038775.1 of Sedimenticola sp. Lineage (GTDB taxonomy): Bacteria > Pseudomonadota > Gammaproteobacteria > Chromatiales > Chromatiaceae > Thiolapillus. Next base: position 1,529 of record JALWGP010000263.1, read on the forward strand.
TTCTTCTCCGGGCTGTTCGGGTACCTGGTGATGCAGGAGGGCGCCGCCAGCTGGACCCCCTATCTCATCGCCTCTCTCGTCTCGGGCACGGTGATCGCCGCCTTCTTCGGCAGCATGCTGGTGGCGTTGGGCGGCACCCTCACGGGCATTCTCACCGCCATCTCCTACCAGATCCTCTTCGCCACCTACCACCAGCCGCTCCTGTTGCTGGGCAGCGCCTTCCTGCTGGGCATGGTGGCCGGCACCTTCTTCACCCGCAGGGAGATCCACGAGTCCCAGCCCCTGGCCCAGGCGGCGGCCGGCCTGGCCGGGGGGCTGGCCGCCGGGCCCATCCTCTTCCTGGTGGCCAGGACCCTGGAACTGGACGAGGTGATGGCGGCCATCTCCGCGCTGTCGGTCTCCCTGGTGGGGCTCTTCTACGTGGTGGCCATCAAGCACCTGCCCGGCATCCTCCGGCAGGGGGTGGCGGAGAAGATCGGCGGCCCGCTGGTGTCGGGCATCATCGCCGCGGCCGTCGCCGCAGTCTTCTGGCTCATCGGCGAAAGCTACATGGTCATCCCGCTGTACGGGCAGGAAAGCAGCTACCAAGCCATCCTCGACGACACCCCCTTCGGGCTCCTGGGCGGCGCACTGGGCGGCGCCTTCGGCGGCGCCATGCTCGAGATCCTGGGCATCCGCCTCGAGGAACACATCACCTGACTCCCTCCACCCGCCGCCAGCGGGAGGGCGGAAAACGCACCGTCACCTTCAGTCCGCCGTGCCTGCGGTTCTCCGCCCACACGTCGGCCTCGTGCAGCTCGGCGATGCGCCACACGATCGCCAGTCCCAGCCCCGTGCCCTCGGCCTTCAGCGCCGCCTCGCTGGTGCGGTAGAAACGCTCGAAGAGCCGTGGCAGCTGCTCTTCGGGAACCCCGGGCCCGTCGTCCAGAACCTCCAGCTTCAGGCGCCCCTGTTCCCGCTTCGCCCGCACCACCACCTTGCCGCCCGGCCGCCCGTACTTGAGAGCGTTGGAGAGCAGGTTGGCGAGCAGCATCTGCAGTACCCCGGGGTCCATCCTGAGGCGCGCCTCCAGCCGGGCCTGGTAGGTGATCTCGATGCCCCTGGCCTCGGCCAGGGCGATGGATTCGGCGACGCAGCGCTCCACCGCCTCGCGCAGGGAGGCCTCCTTGTCCCCCCGGTCGACGACCGAGGCGTCCAGTCGCGCCAGGTGCAGGAGCTGGGAGAGCAGCACAGACATCCGCTCCATGCTGCGCTCCAGCAGCTGCCCGCACTGCCGGACCTCGTCGAGATCCCTGCCCTCGCTCACCACGCGGCCCAGGTTGCGCATGGCGGCGAGGGGGTTCCGCAGCTCGTGGGCGGCGTTGGCGGTGAAGGCGCGCTCGGACTCCAGGGTGACGCGAAGCCGCTCCAGCAGCCGGTTGATCTCCTCCACGACGGGCAGCACCTCCCTCGGAACCCCCTTCAGGGGCACCGGCTGGAGATTGCCGGGCTGGCGGCTGGCGATCTGCCGGCCCGGCAATCTCCAGCC
>JALWGP010000264.1 GCA_027038775.1 Sedimenticola sp.
GCTCACCGTGGACGAGCCCACCGTCTCCATGACCTTCCAGGTGAACACCTCCCCCTTCGCCGGGCGCGAGGGCAAGTACCTCACCTCGCGCCAGCTCAAGGAGCGGCTGGAGCGGGAGCTGATCCACAACGTGGCCCTGCGCGTGGAGGAGGGGCCGGATCCCGAGAAGTTCAAGGTATCGGGCCGGGGCGAGCTGCACCTCTCCATCCTGCTGGAGAACATGCGCCGCGAGGGCTACGAGCTGGCCGTCTCGCGCCCCGAGGTGATCTTCCGCGAGATCGACGGCGAGGTGTGCGAGCCCTACGAGCAGCTCACGGTGGACGTGGAGGAGCCGCATCAGGGCGCCGTCATGGAGGCGCTGGGCAAGCGCCGCGGGCAGCTCAGGGAGATGCAGCCCGACGGCAATGGCCGGGTGCGGCTGGACTACATCATCCCCTCCCGCGGGCTCATCGGTTTCCAGACCGAGTTCATGACCACCACCTCGGGCACCGGGCTGATGTACCACGTCTTCGATCACTACGGGCCGGCCCAGGCCGGCGGCATCGCGCCGCGCCCCAACGGCGTGATGATCTCCAACACCACCGGCAAGGCGCTGGCCTACGCCCTGTTCAACCTGCAGGAGCGGGGCAAGCTCTTCGTCGAGCACGGCGAAGAGATCTACGAGGGGCAGATCATCGGCCTCCACTCGCGTGACAACGACCTCACCGTCAACCCCACCAAGGGCAAGCAGCTCACCAACATCCGCGCCGCCGGCAAGGACGACGCCCTCATCCTCACCCCGCCGGTGCGCTTCTCGCTGGAGCAGGCGCTGGAGTTCATCGAGGAGGATGAGCTGGTGGAGGTGACTCCCGAGGCGATCCGCCTGCGCAAGAAGCACCTGAAAGAACACGAGCGGAAGCGAGCCAGGCGGGACGCCTAGGCGCACCCTGCCGGCAGCTCAGGCGGCGATGTTTTCGATCTTGTCGAGGTTTTTGCCGGCCGCCTTCCTGGCCTCCTCCAGGTCATAATCGGCCTGGAGTCCCATCCAGAACTGCTCCGAAGTCCCCAAGGCCCGGGCCAGGCGCAAGGCCGTGTCTGCCGTGATGGCCCGCTTGCCATGCACGATTTCATTGACGCGCCGCGGCGGCACGCCCATGGTTCGCGCAAGCCGGTTCTGGCTGATCCCCAAGGGTACGAGAAACTCCTCCAACAGAACCTCGCCGGGGTGGATGTTCGGCAGGTCGTTCATGGTCTTCCTCATTTATGGTAATCGACGATCTCCACGTCGCCTGCGTGGCCGTCTCTCCAGGTGTGTTGATGCGAATGCTGTGTTGGCCCTTCCGAGATCCCTTGAGTGCTTCCAGATGGTTGGCCGGGGGAACTCGCAGGTCGGTCAGACTGACGGCATTGTTCAACATGCGCAATTTGCGGCGCGCAACGGGTTGAATGTCGCCGGGGAGTTTTTTGGAAAAACGCCCTTCCCAAATTTTTCTGGTTTCCGCATCCTTGAAACCGGTGATCATGAGGGCAATATAACGTCTGGCGACATATGACGTCAAACGTTATAGTGACACCCCTGGTTGACCCATGGAATGGGTAAAGGCCGCAAGCGTACCCGTCAACCGGATTTCAGTGCAGACCTCAGCCCCACGCCTGCCATCTTAAGCAGCAGCCAGAGGAAGGCCAGCGTTCTGAACGGCAACAGGAGAAGCGCTTTCCAGGCCGGTTCGTTGCCGGATTCCGCTTCCCTGGTCTTGGGAAAAGCAATACACATGAACAGAGTCTATCCGTGGATCAGTCCAGGTTGCCATGATAAATCTCAGGCACCAGCTTCGGCGGCATCTGCAGGTAGTAGCCCTCCTCGCGCAGCCGCCTCATCACTTCCGTCACCTCGGCACGCGCCAGACGCCGTTCCTCGTGCAGTTCCAGCTCCATCACCAGTGAAGGCTCGCCGAAGCGGCGCAGCAGCAGTTCGGGTACACAGTCGAAGTCGCCTTCCCGGGCGAGGTAGAGGTACATCTCGTCCTTCTTCGGGCTCTTGTAGATCCAGCAGGGTAGGGACATTTGGGGTATATTCGGAGCATGAAGCGGGCTTTCCATTTTACGCTCATTCTGTTGCTGGGCGGCTGTGCCGGTACCCTTCCCAGGGCCATATCCCAGCCTCCGGCCACACCGGTCTCGGTGCAGGAGGTGCAGAAGGGAGTGGAGTCCCACCTGTCCCAGGAGGTGCGCTGGGGCGGTGACATCATCGAGGTGCAGAACTACAGCGATCACACCGACGTGCTGGTACTGGCCCGCGAGCTGAGCAAGGGCGGCGAGCCGAAGAGGGAAGGGGGCGTGGATGGTCGCTTCATCGCCCGTTTCGGCAGCTTCATCGACCCGGCCCAGCTGCCGGAAGGGGAACGGCTCACCGTAAGTGGCCCGGTGATCGGCATGGAGCGCCGCAAGGTGGGGGAATACCCCTACCGCTATCCGGTGGTGCAGGTGACCGCCTGGCACCTGTGGCCGGAACCGGAGCCGAGAACCTATTATCACGATCCGTGGTGGCCTTATTATCCGGGATACCCGTGGCGGTACCCGTATTGGTGGTGAAAGCGGAGGAAAGCCATGCCCCTGTTTCGAACACTCTCCCTGCTGACCGCGATGCTCCTGCTGGCCGGCTGCCAGAGCAGCGGCGGAACCCTGCCCCCGGGCCCGGTGCCGGCCCAGCTCTCGGCCACCGCCGACCCTTCGGTGAAGGGGCAGCGTCTCACTTGGGGCGGCAGCGTGATCCGCGTGAAGAACCTCCGGGACCGTACCCTGGTGGAGATCATGGCCTATCCGCTGGACAGCGAGGGTAGGCCGCGCACCGGCCAGCCGTCACAGGGGCGTTTCATCGCCGACTACCAGGGGTTCCTGGAGCCTGCCGAGTACCCCGTGGGTCGGTTGGTCACCGTCACCGGCCCCATGCTCGGCTACCTGGACGGCAAGGTGGGCGAGGCCGACTACCGCTATCCCGCCCTGCAGGCCGACGAGATCCGCGTGTGGGAAAACCGGCGCTCCGGCTCCGGGGTGCGCCCCGCGGTGAGCGTGGGGGTGGGCGTCGGTGGTGGCAGCAGCAGTGGCTGGAGCAACATCGGCATCGGTATCGGGTTCTGAAATGAGACTGACCGGGCTCTACCGCTATCCAGTGAAGTCGTTGCGCGGCGAATCCCTGCTGCGCATGCAGGTGGATCCGCGCGGGCCGGAGCTGGACCGCCACTGGATGGTGGTGAACGAGAAGGGACGCTTTCTCACCCAGCGTGAGCTGCCGCGCATGGTGCTGATCCGGCCCCATCTGTTCGATGGCGGCCTGCGGCTTTCCGCGCCCGGCATGCCGGACCTCGAAGCGGCGCCAGGAGGGGATGCCGAGCCTCTGGAAGTCCAGGTCTGGAACGACCGCTGCCGGGCCCGGCCCGTGAGCGCCGAGGCCGACCGCTGGCTGAGCGACTTCCTGGGCATCCCCTGCCGCCTGGTGGAGTTTGCCGAGGAAGAACACCGGAAGGTGGATCCCGACTACGCCGAACCGGGAGACGAGACCGCTTTCTCCGACGGTTTCCCCTTTCTGCTGATTTCCCGGGCTTCCCTCGACGACCTCAATCGCCGCATGGGCTGCGCCCTGCCCATGGAGCGTTTCCGCCCCAACCTGGTGGTGGAGGGATGCGAGCCCTATGCCGAGGACACCTGGAAGCGCATCCGCATCGGCGACCTCACCTTCCGCGTGGTCAAGCCCTGCTCCCGCTGCGTCATTCCCACCGTCAACCCCGAGACCGGTGAGCGCGAGGGCAACGAACCCCTCAAGACCCTGATGACCTACCGCAAGGAGGGCAACAAGGTCTTCTTCGGGCAGAACCTCATCCACGACGGCACCGGCGTGCTGGAGGTGGGGATGCCGGTGGAGGTGCTGGAAGAGAGGTGACAGGCTTTGTGAATTGATGGGCACGTGGCGCTTTGCCCATCCTACGGGCTGGTCGGTGGTTGGGGTGATGGGCACGCTTCGCTTTGCCCATCCTACTGTGCTAGCTTGTAGGATGGGCAAAGGCCATAAGGCCGTGCCCATCAACCCCCGCCACCCAACCGATCAAGGAGGATCGAATGGAATTCAGAAGAGCCAGGATTCCCGGTGGAACCTATTTCTTCACCGTCGTCGCCGCCGAAAGGCGGCCCTTGCTGATCGATAACGTCTCCCGCCTGAGGGAGGCATTTCGGTCGGTAAAGTACCGATACCCTTTTCATATCGAAGCCATCGTCGTGTTGCCCGACCATCTGCATGCCATCTGGCGCCTGCCGGATGGTGATGCCGACTACCCCTTGCGCTGGTCGCTCATCAAGCGCCACTTCTCGAGCGGCCTGCCCGCCGGTTGGCGAACCGCATCCCGGCGTTCCAAGCGGGAGAAAGGGATCTGGCAGAGACGTTACTGGGAGCACTGCATCCGGGATGAGAACGACCTGCACAGGCACCTCGATTACATCCATTACAACCCGGCGAAGCATGGGTTCGTCAATCGCGTGGCGGATTGGCCGTACAGTTCCTTTGGGAAGTGGGTGGAGAAGGGGGTGTATCCCGAGGATTGGGGTAGTGAAGTGCCGTCGACAGTGGAGGGGATGGAGTTGGAGTGATGCTGGGCTTGATGGGCACGCGGCGCTTTGCCCATCCTACGCGGGATCGGGTCTGTAGGATGGGCAAAGGCCGTCAGGCCGTGCCCATCGGCATGTGTGGCAGGCACGTTTCGTTTGCCCTTGAGCAGCCTCTTAGCCGTAATACTCCCGATACCACTCGACGAACCGCCCAATCCCCTCCTCCAGCGGCGTGTTCGGCCGATAACCGAAATCCCGCATCAGATCTTCCACGTCGGCATAGGTGTCGGGCACGTCGCCCGGCTGCAGGGGCAGGTACTCCTTTTTCGCCTCCACCCCCAGCGCCTTTTCCAGGGTGGCGATGTAGGTCTCCAGCTCCACCGGCTGGTGGTTGCCGATGTTGTAGACCCGCCAGGGCGCCTGGCTGGAGCCGGGGTCGGGGTCGTCGCCGGACCACTCGGGGTTGGGCTCTGCGGGCTTGTCCAGCACCCGGATCACCCCCTCCACGATGTCGTCGATGTAGGTGAAGTCGCGCCGGTGTTTGCCGTAGTTGAACACCTGGATGGTCTCGCCGGCGAGGATGGCGCGGGTGAACTTCTGCAGGGCCATGTCGGGCCGGTCCCAGGGGCCGTAGACGGTGAAGAAGCGCAGCCCCGTGGTGGGCAGGCCGTAGAGGTGGCTATAGGTGTGGGCCATGAGCTCGTTGGCCTTCTTGGTGGCGGCGTAGAGGCTCACCGGGTGGTCCACGTTGTGGTGCACCGAGAAGGGCATGCGGGTGTTGGCGCCGTACACCGAGCTGGAGGAGGCGTAGACCAGGTGCTCCACGCCGTTGTGGCGGCACCCCTCCAGCACGTTGGCGAAGCCCAGCAGGTTGCTGTCGATGTAGGAGAGGGGATTCTCCAGCGAGTAGCGCACCCCCGCCTGGGCGGCCAGGTTCACCACCCGCCCGGGCCGGTACTCGGCGAACACCTCGGCCACCTTCTTGCGGTCGGCGAGGTCCAGGCGCAGGTGGGTGTAGTTGGGATGATCGGCATGCCGTGCCAGCCGCGCCTCCTTGAGGGCGGGGTCGTAGTAGTCGTTGTGGTTGTCGATGCCGATCACCTCGTCGCCCCGCTCGAGGAGGCGCAGGGTGAGGGCAGAGCCGATGAAGCCGGCGGAGCCGGTGACGAGGATTCTGTTCAAGTTGGCAGTCTTCGGTTGGTGGTTTGCAGAATGTCGATCGGGGGGTTCGCGGCGAAGGCGCCGCTCCTACGGGCGGCCTATTCCATAGTAAAGGAACCCCATCCCCCGCATCCGTTCCGGGTCGTAGATGTTGCGGCCGTCGAAGATGACGGGGTTGTTCAGCTTGCCCTTGATGGCGTCGAAGTCGGGGCTGCGGAAGAGGTTCCACTCGGTGACCACGGCCAGGGCGTCGGCGCCGTCGGCGGCAGCCTCGGGCGAGTCGGCCAGTACCAAGTCGTCGCGCTCGCCGTAGATGCGGCGGCATTCGTCCATGGCTACGGGGTCGTGGGCCTGGACGCGGGCACCCGCCTCCCACAGCGCTTCCATCAGCACCCGGCTGGGGGCCTCGCGCATGTCGTCGGTGTTGGGCTTGAAGGCCAGGCCCCACAGGGCGATGGTCCTGCCGGCCAGGTCGCCGTTGAAGTGGTCGTGGATCTTCTCGAACAGGCGCCGCTTCTGCCTGCGGTTCACCGACTCCACGGCGCTGAGCAGCTCGGCGTTGTAGCCCACTTCGTGGGCGGTGCGCTCCAGCGCCTGCACGTCCTTGGGGAAGCAGGAGCCGCCGTAGCCGCAGCCGGGATAGATGAAGGCGTAGCCGATGCGGCTGTCGGAACCGATGCCGTGGCGCACCTTCTCGATGTCGGCGCCCAGGCGCTCGGCCAGGTTGGCCAGCTCGTTCATGAAGCTGATCTTGGTGGCGAGCATGGCGTTGGCGGCGTACTTGGTGAGCTCCGCCGAGCGGATGTCCATGGCGATGAGCCGGTCGCGGTTGCGGTTGAAAGGGGCGTAGAGGGCGCGCAGCAGCTCGGTGGTGCGCGGGTTGTCGGTGCCGATGACGATGCGGTCGGGCTTCATGAAATCCTCGATGGCCGCCCCCTCCTTGAGGAACTCGGGATTGGAGACCACGTCGAACTCCACCTGCTTGCCGTGGCGGGCCAGGGTCTCCTCGATGCGGGCGCGCACCTTGTCGGCGGTGCCCACCGGCACCGTGGACTTGTCCACCACGATGCGGTACTCGGTCATGTGCTCGGCGATGGTCTCGGCCACCGCCAGCACGTACTGCAGGTCGGCCGAGCCGTCCTCGTCGGGCGGGGTGCCCACGGCGATGAACTGGAAGAGGCCGTGGTCCACTGCCTCCTTCGGGTCGGTGGTGAAGGAGAGCCGCCCCGCGGCCATGTTGCGCTCCACCATCTGGTCCAGGTCGGGCTCCCAGATGGGGATGATCCCCTGGCGGAGCTTGTCGATCTTCTCCTGGTCCACGTCCATGCAGACCACCTCGTTGCCTACCTCTGCCAGGCAGGCGCCGGTGACCAGACCGACGTAGCCGCTTCCGAAAATGGTTACCTTCATGACTGTTTTTGCCTATCCGTGTGAAACTGGCGGGAATTATACGCGCAACCGAAGGATTGCCGGAGGCCGCCACGGGCGAAGTCATTGTCCGTGGGTCTGCATCCACTCCTCCAGCATGATCAGCACCCAGATGAAGACTCCATAGTAGGTGGCATGGCCGGTCTCCTGGGCGTGGATGATGCGGCCGATGAACTCGTCGTTCAGGAATCCCCGTGCTTTCACCCGCTCCAGCCTGTCGTGGGCGAACTCCTGGAGCGGCGCATACTCCTTCATCCACAGGCCAAAGGGCAGGCCGAAACCGTGCTTGTGCTTCTCCAGGGTCTTCTTCGCCAGGAAGTCCCGCATGGCGTAGCGGTAGAAGGCGCGCAGCTGCTGGCCCTGGAGCAGCATGTCGGCGGGGATGCGGGCGGCGAACTCCACCATCTCTTCCTGCAGCAGGGGGTAGCGCACGTCGATGCCGGCCAGCTCGCACATGCGGTTCACCTTGCGCAGGTCGTTGTCGGCCAGGGTGAACTTGTGGTCGAGAAAGAGCATCTGCTTCACCAGGGGCGCCTCGCCGCACTGTTGCCAGCGCTGGCGCAGCAGGCGGATGGGCGCCTCGCCGTCCACCTGGGCGAGGAAGTCGGGGCTGAAGATCTCCGCCAGTGCAAATCGGTGGAGGAAGTTGTAGGTCTCCATCCGCTCGGGCATGGGCACCTTCGCCTGTTCGATGTAGCTCTTCACCTTGCGCAGGGGCGGCAGGTGGTTGGCCAGGGGCTCGATGAGGGCCGTCTTGAGCAGGGCGGGAACGCGACCGTAGAGGTCGAAGAGCTTCTGCTTGGCGTAGCGGGCGTTGCCGGCGAAGATCTCGTCACCGCCATCGCCGGCCAGGAGCACCGCCTTGCCGTGCTCCCGGGCAAACTTGGCACAGTAATAGGCGGGGATGGCCGAGGCGTTGCCGAAGGGCTCGTCGTAGGCCCGGGCGGCCAGGGGGAGTGCCTCGAGCACGTCCCGGGGCGTGACGTAGTATTCGTGCAGGGTCGCGCCAAAGTGCTGTGCCGTGGCGCGGGCGTACTCCATCTCGTCGAAGCCCTCGGCATCGAACCCGATGGCGAAGGCGTCTACCGGAGCGTCCGACAGCTTTTGCAGCACGCCGGTCACCGTGCTGCTGTCCAGTCCGCCACTGAGGAAGGTTCCGGTGGGGAGGTCTTCGGGAAGGCACCGGCGCACGACGCCTTCCAGGTGCCGGTGCAGTTCTTCCGCCAGGGTGTCGCGGTCTTCGCGCGCTTCGGAGAACTCCAGTTGCCAGTAGAAGCGCTGCTCCACCCTGCCGTCGCGGAATTCCAGGCACTCGCCGGGCTGGAGCTTGTGGATGCCGCTGAAGAGGGTGCCGGGGCTGGGTACCATGTGGAAGTAGAGGTAGTTGAAGAGCCCCTGAGGAGCCAGTTCCGACTCTACCGCGGGGTGGGCGAGGATGCTGGAGACCTGGCTGCCGAAGACCAGGGTGTTCCCGGCCAGGGTCCAGGCCAGCGGGCGGATGCCGAGGCGGTCGACGGCGAGGAGGGCGCGGTGGTGATCTTCATCCGAGACCACGAGGGTAAAATCGCCCCGAAGCCGCTCCAGTACCCCGCTGCCGTGGCGGCGGAACCCCTCCAGCAGGGCGTGGGCGTGGTCCTTTTCCACGGCGAGGCGGGCAAGCTCCGGGTCCTGCCATGCGGGATGGCCCTCGATGGCGGCGCGGCATTTTTCCCGTTGTGCTGCCCAGGCGGCATCGCCCCCTGCCGCCATGGCCCGTGTAAGACTGGCGCCCGCCTCCGGTGCCAGGACGGGGGAGAGCATGCTCTCGAGGAGAGCATCCGCAGTTTCGGGGGAGGCGCCGTGCCAGCCGCAGATCACACCCATGTCGTTTCTTCCAGTGCAGTCCTCTCCATGGAAAGCGACATTCTACTGCAACTCGATAACCGGTTCCGGTTGTGCGCGTGATCGATACCCTATAATGCGAAGTCCGTGCACCAGTGCCCCGTCCAGGAAGGATGATGCCCAGTACTCCCCTTCGCAGCATCGGTTACAAGTGGCTGACCATCCTGTTGGCCGTGGTACTGGTGCAGTGCATGGAGGCGGTGGTGCTGCAGGGGAAGTATTCGCTGTTCACCGGGGGATTTCTCCAGCCCTACAGTTTCCGGTCGCTTCCGGACCGGCTGCTGTTCCTGATTCTCTCTTTTTGGATGAACGTGCTCCTCCTGGGAATCGTCGGCCATTTCTGGTTCTGGCTGGCAGACCGGCTGCGTCTTCGGCGGTTGACTGCGGCATACAATTTTCTGTTCGTCTCCGTTGCGCTCTTCGGGTTCTGGCTGGCCTTCAAGTTCAAGGTTCTCTCCTATTTCAGCGACACCCTGGACTTCGTCATTGCCAGGAATCTGGCGGGTGGAAGCCTTGATCATACTTTCGAGCAGCATCTCCGCCCGCCTGCGCAAGCGGCGCTCGAACGTGACGTTCGCGTTCAGGACGCCGAACAAC
>JALWGP010000265.1 GCA_027038775.1 Sedimenticola sp.
GCTTGGAGGAGGCGGTGGCCCGGCCCGGCTGGTCGGGGCTGGGGCTTGCCTTCCTGGCCGGGCTGGTGTTCAGCTTCAATCCGGTCTCCTTTGCCGCGATCCCCGTGGCCCTGGCCTACGTGACCCGGGCCGGTGACCGGCGCCAGGCGCTGTGGCAGGGGGGCGCATTCGTTGCCGGGCTTCTCCTCACCCATGTACTGCTGGGTGGCGCAAGCGCCCTGGGGGGCGAATGGGTGCGGAATCTCATGGGGCGCCACTGGGGGGTGGTGCTGGGGCCAGTGCTCATCCTGCTGGGCCTCATGTGGGCGGGTGCCCTTCGGCTCCGGCTTCCCTGGCCCGGGCTCCGCGGCAGGCGGATCCGGGGCGCGGGCGGCGCCTTTCTCCTGGCCATGCCCTTTTCCGTGGCTGTCTGCCCTTTCTGCGCGCCCGCACTGCTGGTGGTGATCACCGCCAGCGCCGCCATTGGTTCCGCGGGGTATGGCATGGCGTTGCTCCTGGCCTTCGCGCTGGGGCGCAGCATCCCCATCCTGATTGGCGCCTGGAGCCTGGGCTGGCTGGAAACCCTGGCGCCTTTTTCGCGCTATCATCGTCACTTCGAGGTGGCAGGTGGCCTGGTACTGGTGCTGGCGGGGCTCTACCTGCTCAACGGCTATTTCTTCTGGGTGGATCTCGGACCCCTCTCGTGAGCCGCTATTCCATAGGCGAGGTTGCCCGTCTCACCGGCCTTTCCCGGGACACCCTGCGCTATTACGAGAAGCTGGGGCTGCTGGAACAGGTGGCGAGGGATTCCGGGGGACGGCGTTTCTACGGGAAAGGGCACCTCTCGGTGCTCCGTTTCATCCGTCGCGCTCAGGGGATGGGGTTCAGCCTGGAGGAGATCGGACAGCTGCTGCAGTTCCGTCGGGACCCGGTGCGTGCACGGCGGGAGGTGCGGGAGCTGACCCGGCGAAAGCTCCTGCTGGTGGAGGAGCAGCTGCAGGAACTGCAGGCGCTGCGGGACGAGATGCGCCTGCTGCTCAACCTCTGCGGTTGCGCGGAGGAAGAGGAGGGGTGCCCCATCATCGATGCACTGGAACGGCAGGGGCCGGGGTCGTGATCCGTGACCTGGAATGGAAGGATTCCGGCGTGGGGCTGGCGGAACAGCTGGAGAGGCTGGAAGCGCACCTGCTGGCGCAGGGGCTGGTGCCCGGGACCGTGGTGGCAGCCGCGGACCCCGATTCCCTGCTCAAGCTGCTGCTGCTCCTGCTGCTGCCCCGGCTGGGGTGCCCCTTCCTTCCCCTGGATCCCGCCCTGCCGGCCGCCCACCGGGATCGGCTGCTGGAGCTGGCCAACGCCTCCTTTCTCGTCGGGGGGGATTCCGGAAAGAGGGTGCGCCTGCGGCCTCTCGCCGGGCGCGCTTCGGGGCCTTCCCCCGTTCCCTACGATCCCTCCGATCCCGGGTTCGCGCCATCCCGGCGCGTCCAGCTGCTGATCTCCACCAGCGGCAGCCAGGGTTCCCCGCGGCTGGTGGCCCTGACCGGCGGAAACCTGCGGGCCGCGGCGGCGGCGGCCAATCGCCTGCTGGCCTTCGGAGCCGGCGACCGCTGGCTGCTCTGCCTGCCCCTGCACCACGTGGCCGGCGTGTCGGTGGTACTGCGCGCCTGGCTGGCGGGCGCCGGCGTGGTGCTGCAGGCGCCTTTTTCCCCCGGGGCGCTGCTGCGCAGGCTCGAACGGAGGGATGTCACCCACCTCTCCCTGGTGCCCACCCAGCTCCACCGGCTGCTGCAGCACGAGCCGGGCTTCCGGCCACCGCCGGAACTGCGCGTGGTGCTGCTCGGCGGCGCGCCGGCGGATCCTGCGCTGGTGCAGCGGGCGCTGGCGCTGGGATGGCCGCTCTGCCCCAGCTACGGGCTCACGGAAGCGGCTTCCCAGGTGGCCACGCTCTTTCCGCCTCCCGCACGCTGGAGCGCGGGGCTGGCGGGCAGGCCCCTTCCGCACCTGGAAGTGGCGCTGGCCGGGGATGGCCGCATCCGCATCCGCGGGGAGAGCGTCGCTCCCTGGGTGTTGGAAGCGGAGGCCGCCCACGCGCTGGCGGACGGAGCGGGCTGGTTCACCACCGGGGATCTCGGCACCCTGGACGGGGAAGGACGTCTGACGGTGCTGGGTCGCGCCGACGAGGTCATCATCTCCGGGGGCGAGAAGATCCATCCGGCGGTGCTGGAGGCGGAGCTGGCGCGTTGCCCCGGTATCGATGAGGTGGCCGTGGTGGGCCTCGAGGACGAGACCTGGGGCAGCCGCGTGGTGGCCTGCTACCGGGGTGCCTGGCCCGAGGCCCGGGTGGCCCGCTGGGCCGGGGAGCGGCTGCGGGGGGCGTTCCGGCCCAGGGCCTTCCATCGGGTGGCGCGGCTGCCGCGCAACGCCCTGGGCAAGCTCCTGCGCCGCGAGCTGCGGCGCCGGCTTCAGGCGTCCGCCAGGTAGGCCGCCAGCCCCCGCCGGAGGGGATCGGGCAGGGGCAGGGAACGGCCGCTACCGGTTTCCACCGCCACGTGGACGGTGGTGGCGGAGGCGCAGAGCACCTCACCCTTCCAGAAACGGTAGCCCAGGGTGAAGGAGCGCTCGCCGATGGCTCGGGCCTCCAGTTCCACCTCGATGAGGTCGTCCAGTTTCATGGGGTGGTGGTAGTTGGCCTCGGCGTGCACCAGGGGGAGCGCGGTCTCCCCCGCCTCGAGCAGGGTGGCGAGGCCGAAGCCGATCTCCCGCAGGAAGGCCTCGTAGGCGCGGTGCGCGTGGCCGAAGAGGTGGCCGAAGAAGAGCACGCCGCCGGGGTCGAGCTGGTCGAAGGGCACGCGGAAACTGTGGTGGTAGGTGGTCACGGGGTCATTCCCAGGCCGGGTTGGTCGTTCAGCAGGATCCGGCCCCGTTCCAGGCGGGGCGGGGTCGAGGGATCATCCGCCAGCCAGCTGGCGGTGGCAAGCCCGTGCGCCGGCTCCAGGAAGCAACCCCCATCGCCCTCGCGGTGGACGAATCCCTGAAGGAACTGGGAACGGAGTCCTTCCTGGAAGCGGCCC
>JALWGP010000266.1 GCA_027038775.1 Sedimenticola sp.
GCCTCAATCTCGGCCTTGACAAGCGGGCAGATTACCGCTTCCGGAAGGTGCCGCTTTCCAAGCAGGGGCGGCGGCTGCTTGAGCATTTCAAATCCACGATGGCCATCTCCGGTCGCCCTCTCTCACCTGACGAACGCCGGCAGATTGCCTTGGAATTCCTGCGTCACATACTGGAAGATGAAGCATAGCCAAACGATCCCCCCGACGGACTCTATCGGCATTTTGGCAGCAACGGCGGGCGAGGAAGCATTGTGACGCATACTGGGGATGCTGAAAAGCAAAGGCACGGTGCGGGTGAGTGTGGCGTGATTCAACTACAGTGAATATCGAATAAAGTGGGCTTTCCGACCTTGCTACTGGCCATCTTAGGAGGATGAAGAGTGGACATTCAAGCTTTGGCCCAACAAGTCGCAACTTTTCTCGTTCCCTTTTTGCCTTATCTGCTCAAGGGCGGCAAGTTGGCCGGGAAGAAGGCGGCCGAGACCGTGGGCGAGGAGACCATCAAGGCCTTGTGGGCGAAACTCCAGCCTCACGAGAAAGTGCGCAAGGCTGCCGAAGCCGCCGCCAACCTACGCGACAACCCGGCCATGCAGCACGCCCTGGTTCACGAAATCGAAGGCGCCCTGCGCGCCGACCCGACGCTGGCGGCCGAAATCGTCGCCCTCTGGCAGCAGGTGCAGGGGGGTGACCGCCTCACCGCCGCTGGCGACCGCTCCGTGGTCATCGGCGGGAATGCGAGCGGCAGCGTCATCATCACCGGCGACCAGAACACGGTGCAGCAGGGCAAGTACAACCTTCGGATTGACCGCGCCTCAGGCCTGGCTATCGGCGACAACGCCCGCGTGGATTCGCCGGAGGACGAGGAGTAGCGCCCGCTTCGCAGCCCGTTCGTCAGGCAGCGTGCCACGGCGTGAAGTGCTGTTTATCCTTTTGAGGAGGCCCCAATGCCCCCTCTTTCACCCGCAGAGATTGAGGCTATCCTGACCCGCATCGCCCGCGGGAACGCGACCGAGGACGATTGGGCAGCCCTGCGCCCTCACCTGCTCGTGGATCCCGTCAGCGGCACGGTGCAGGTCGGCAAGTACAACATTTGGATTGGGCAGGGACAGGACATCCACATCGGCGACCGCATCTACCAGGGCCCAGACGCCGAGACACTGCGCCAGGCGCTCTGCCAGGTGCTGGAGGAATTCCGCCCGCGCCCCGGCACGCCCTTCCAGGCCCCGCCGTTGCCGCCCCACTTCGTGGCGCGTCCGGAGGTCAGCCAGAGCCTCAAGACGCGCCTGCTGGAAGCCCAGGCAGGGCCGGCCGGGGCGCTGGTGGTCAGTGCCCTCCACGGCCTGGGCGGCATCGGCAAGTCCACCCTGGCGGCGGCCCTGGCCCGCAACGCCGAGGTGCTGGCGCGCTTCCCCGACGGTGTACTGTGGGCCACCCTGGGCCAGCGCCCCGATGTGCTCTCCTTACTCAGCGGGTGGATTCAGGCCCTGGGCGACTATCAGTTCCGGCCCACCACGATAGAGGCGGCCTCGGCCCACCTGCGCACTCTGCTGCACGACAGGGCTGCCCTGCTGGTGGTGGATGACGCCTGGCAGCCGGAGCATGTGCGCCCCTTCCTGGCCGGCGGCCCGCGCTGCCGCGTGCTGGTCACCACCCGCGAGGCCCTCATCGCCCGCGCCGTGGGCGCCGCCCTTTACGACCTGGATGTGATGACCCCGGAGCAGGCCCTGGCCCTGCTGGAAAGCCGCTTAGGACGCCCGCTGATGGGGAAGGAACGCGCTGCCGCGCAAGCGTTGGCCGAGGAAGTGGGCTACCTGCCTCTCGCCCTGGAACTGGCCGCCGCCCAGGTGGCCGACGGCGTGCCCTGGGCGGAACTGCTGGCCGATTTGCAGGCTGAGGTGGCCCGGCTGGAGGCGCTGGAGTTGCCGGGGGCTGAAGAGGTCGCCGACGAGGCTGTGCGCAAACGGCTGAGCCTGCTCGCCTCTTTCCATCTCAGCCTGCGCCGCCTGCCCCCGAGCAAGCGGGAAGCCTTTGCCTGGTTGGGCGTGTTGCCCGAAGATGTGCGGCTGACCCCGGCGATGATGGCCACGGTGTGGGCGCTGAGCGCGAGGGAGGCCCGCGACACGCTGCGCTACCTTTACGCCAAAGCCCTGCTCCTGTCCGGCGCCCCCCTGCCCGACGGCACGCCTACCTACCGCCTGCACGACCTGCTGCGCGACCTGGCCCGCCGCCTGCTCACCGCCCCGCGGGAGCCAGAGCGCGCGGGCGACCTGCCCGGGCTGGGGCTTTCGCTGCCCGAGGCCCACGCCGCCCTGCTGGATCGTTACCGGGCACACACCGAAAATAGTCAATGGCACACCCTGCCCGACGACGGCTACATCCACGCCCACCTGACCTGGCACCTGACGCAGGCCGGCCGGGGGGAGGAGATGCTGGCCCTTTTGCAGGAGAAGACACCCGAGGGACGCCAAGGCTGGTACCAGGCCCGCGAGCATCTGGGGCAGACGGCTGGCTTTCTGGAGGATCTGCGCCGGGCCTGGAGGTGGGCCCAGGAGCAGGACGCCGCCGCCTGCAAGCAGGGGAAGCCGGCTCCCTACCTGGGCCCTGAAATCCGCTGCGCCCTCATCCAGGCCAGCCTGAACAGTCTGGCCGGCAACCTGCCATCGGAACTGCTGGCCGCCCTGGTACGGGAGGGGGTGTGGACGCCGGAACAGGGTTTGGCCTACGCCCGGCAGATGCTGGACGAGAGGCAGCTGGCCGAGAGTCTGGCGGCATTAGCCCCCTATTTGCCTCCCGGTTTACTCCAGGAGGCGCTGTTGTCGGCGCGAGAGATACGAGACGCAAATAGGCGAGCGAAGGCGCTGGTGGCGGTGGCGGAGCGGCTGCCGCAAGGCGAGCGGGAGGCTGTGCTGGCCGAGGCCCTGGCGGCAGCGCGGGGAATTGGGGAGACATGGCGGCGGGCGATGGCGCTGGCATCACTGGCAGAGCGGCTGGCGGCGGCGGGGCACGTCGAGGAGGCCCTGGCAGCGGCGCGGGAGAGTGTGGAGG
>JALWGP010000267.1 GCA_027038775.1 Sedimenticola sp.
TTCCATGCCGGATTTCGACATCGACTTCTGCATGGACCGCCGCGACGAGGTGATCGACTACGTGGCGCGCAAGTACGGCCGCGAGGCGGTCTCCCAGATCATCACCTACGGCTCCATGGCCGCCAAGGCGGTGGTGCGCGACGTGGGCCGGGTGCTGGGCCACCCCTACGGCTTCACCGACCGGGTGGCCAAGATGATCCCCTTCGACCTGGGCATCACCCTGGACCGCGCCCTGGAGGAGAGCGAGGAGCTGAAGGCGGCCTACGCCAACGAGGAGGAGGTGCGCGAGCTCATCGACATGGCGCGCAACCTCGAAGGGCTTACCCGCAACGCCGGCAAGCACGCCGGCGGCGTGGTCATCGCGCCGGGCCGGCTCACCGACTTCACCCCCCTCTACTGCGAGGCCGACGGCTCCAACCTGGTGACCCAGTTCGACAAGAATGATGTCGAGGCGGTGGGGCTGGTGAAGTTCGACTTCCTCGGCCTGCGCACCCTCACCATCATCGACTGGGCCCTGCAGACCATCAACCGCCAGCGCCGTAAGAAGGGCGAGGAACCGCTGGACATCGCCGCCATCCCCATGGACGACCCCGATTCCTTCGCCCTGCTCAAGTCGGCGAAGACCACCGCCGTTTTCCAGCTCGAATCCCACGGCATGAAGGACCTCATCGCCCGCCTCCAGCCGGACAACTTCGAGGACATCACCGCCCTGGTGGCCCTCTTCCGCCCCGGTCCCCTCGGCTCGGGCATGGTGGACGACTTCATCGCCCGGAAGCACGGCCGGGCGAAGGTGGAGTATCCCCATCCCAAGCTGGAGCCCATCCTCAAGCCCACCTACGGCGTCATCCTCTACCAGGAGCAGGTGATGCAGATCGCCCAGGTGCTGGCCGGTTACACCCTGGGCGGCGCCGACCTGCTGCGCCGCGCCATGGGCAAGAAGAAGCCCGAGGAGATGGCCAAGCAGGGCGAGATCTTCCGCAAGGGGGCCGTGGAGCGTGGCGTGGAGGAGGCCACGGCGAAGTACATTTTCGACCTCATGGAAAAGTTCGCCGGCTACGGCTTCAACAAGTCCCACTCGGCGGCCTACGCTCTGGTTTCCTACCAGACCCTCTGGCTCAAGGCCCACTATCCCGCCGCCTTCATGGCTGCCGTGCTCTCGGCGGACATGGACAACACCGACAAGGTGGTGCATCTCATCGAGGAGTGCCGCGACATGGGGCTGGAGGTGCTGCCGCCCGAGGTGAACCGCTCCCAGTACATGTTCACCGTGGACGGGGAGAAGACCATCATCTACGGCCTGGGCGCCATCAAGGGAGTGGGGGAGTCGGCTATCGAGGGCATCGTCGCCGCCCGCGAGGAGGGTGGCCCCTTCACCGATCTGTTCGACTTCTGCCGCCGCATCGACCTGCG
Organism: Sedimenticola sp.; assembly: GCA_027038775.1. Classification (GTDB taxonomy): domain Bacteria; phylum Pseudomonadota; class Gammaproteobacteria; order Chromatiales; family Chromatiaceae; genus Thiolapillus. Next base: position 1,411 of record JALWGP010000267.1, read on the forward strand.
CAAGTGCAACCGGCGGGTGCTCGAATCCCTCATCCGCGCCGGCGCCCTGGATGGCCTGGGCGCCAACCGGGCCACCCTCATGGTGCAGCTGCCCCTGGCGCTGAAGATGGCGGAACAGCACCACGCCCAGCAGGCGGCGGGTCAGAACGACCTCTTCGGCCTGGCCGAGCCCCAGGCCGCGCCGAGCCTGGGCATCCTCCCCGACGCCGTGGAGGAGTGGAACGACGAGCAGCGGCTGCGCGGCGAGAAGGAGACCCTGGGACTCTTCCTCACCGGTCACCCCATCGATTTCTACGAGGCGGAGATCGACGCCCTGTTGGGGCGGCGCATTGCCGGCCTCGCCCTGCCGGAAGGACAGCGGCGCGGCGGACGCGGGCAGGAGGTGGCCGTGGCCGGCCTGGTCATCGCCGTCAACAAGCGCAGCACCCAGCGCGGCATGATGGCCTCGGTGCTGCTGGACGACAAGAGCGGCCGCATCGAGGCCACCTTCTTCAACGAGGCTTTCGAGCGCTGCCGCCCGCTGCTGGAGGTGGACAAGGTGGTGGTGGTGCAGGGGCAGCTGATCCACGACGACTACCGTGACAGCCTGGGCATCCGCGCGGAGAGCCTCTGGTCCTTCGCCGACTACCGCGCCGAGCGGCTCGCCGGCCTGCGGCTCACCCTGGAGGAGTCCCTCTTGCGCGAACGGGGCTGGACCACCGTGGAGCTGCGCGACCGCCTGCGCGCGCTGCTGGAGCCCTGGCGCGGGGGCGGGGTGTCCCTCTCCCTCCGCTACCGGCGGCTGGATGCCAGCGCCACGGTCCACCTGGGAGAGGGGTGGCGCCTGCACCCCTCCGACGAGCTCATCGCCGGTCTGCGCCAGCTCTTCGGCGCGGAGTGCCTGGAATTCCTGCCCGGGCCGCCGGCGGGTGCGGCAGTGGAACAGGCCTCGTCCGCGGGCGGCTGATCAGGCCACCAGGGCCAGTGCCGTGAGGTAGGCGGCCAGAGCGGCGGCGAAGGCGGCCACTTCCAGCAGGCGGCGCCACTTCTCCCTTCGGGATTCTCTCCCGGTGTTCCGCTGGCGCATGAGGTAACAGGTGCCGGTCATGGTTTTTCTCCTGTTTCGTTCTTTGTTTGTTCTATTCTAGCCGGAATGGAGAACAAATCAAGAACGTTGCTCCCGCAAGGCCCTTTTCGGTGGAGAGAGGGCGTTTCCATGTAACGGCCAGGGGTAAGCTGTGGCATAATCCGCGCCTTGCCATTCATCACCCCGGCAGCGGATGGACAAGAGGCGTATCGACGACAGCGTGGAGCTGCTCTGCCAGAAGGGCTGCAAGGCGCTCTGGGCCGACATCGATCTCATGGATCGCGGCCACGTCCTGCCCGAGCTCGCGGACCTGGAGCCGGAGGAGCGCGCCGAGGTGCTGCGGGAGATCAAGAGCATCATGGCCGTCTACAAGGGCAGCTGCAGTCTCTGACGGGACCCCGACCCATGCGCATCGCACTCAAGATCGACGTCGCCACCGAAAGGGGCGCCACCGTGGGCGTTCCCAACCTGCTGGAGCTCTTCTCCAGCTACCAGGTGAGCGCCACCTTCTTCTTCGCCGTGGAGTTCCGCCCGGGTCGCGGCTTGGTGCGGCGGGCGGCTTCGCTCTTCACCCGTCGTACCGCGCCGCGCATGTCCCTGGAAGAGGCCATGCAGGCGGTGGTGGAGGCGGGGCACGAGATCGGCCTCTTCGGTTACGAGGCCGGCAGCTGGCGCAGGCAGGCGGCCTTCGCAGACGCCGACTGGACCCGCTACCAGCTGGCGCTGGGCATGGAACGCTTCGAGGCCATCACCGGCCACGTGCCCGACCGCTTCGCCGCCCCCTTCTGGCAGCCCAACGCCCACCTGCTGGGCATGGAGGAGCGGCGCGGCTTCAGCTTCGCCAGCGACGTGCGCGGCCGGTTTCCCTTCTATCCCCAGCTGCACAATATCGTCTCCCGCTGTCCCCAGGTCCCCACCACCCTGCCCACGCTGGGCGAGATGCTCTCCCGGGGGGAGGTCACTCCCACCAACGTGCACGAGTACCTCTATGCCGAGTCCAGGCGGGTGCTGCCCCACGGCCACGTCTACTCGGTGGACGCCGAGGAGGAGGGCATCGAGCACCTGGAGATCCTGGAGAAGCTGCTGGTGATGTGGAAGGGCCAGGAGGGCAGCCTGCGCACCCTGGGCGACATCCGCGCCGAGCTGGACCTGGAGAAGCTGCCGGTGCACCAGGTGGGCTGGGCCCAGGTGCCGGGGCGCCAGGAGCACGTGGCGGCGCAGAGCCTGCCGGTGGAGGTGTGATGCCGGAGCGCCTGCGCTACCGTAACTCGGAGCTGTCGGAGTGGGTCTATGCCGACCGCTCCCCCCTCCACGGCACCGGGCTCTTCGCGCGCCGCGACATTGCGGCGGGCACCTACATCGGCACCTACTGGGGACCGGAAGCGAAGCGCAACGGCATCTATGTGCTCTGGGTGAGCGAGGATCCCGACGATGAGGAGAGCTGGCGCGGGCGCAGCGGCCGCAACCTGCTGCGCTACCTCAACCACTCCGCAGACTGCAACGCCGAGTTCGACGGCTTCGACCTCTACGCCCTGCGTGACATCGCGGCGGGGGAGGAGATCACCTTCTACTATGGCGACGAATTCCACCAGTCACTCTGACCGGGACCGGCTCTACGCCGAGCGGCGGGCCGAGGTGGAGTCCTTCGTCTTCGACGAGCGGGTGGCGGCGGTCTTCGGCGACATGATCTCCCGTTCGGTGCCCGGCTACGCCACCATCATTGCCATGACCGGCATCCTCGCCCGCCGCCACGCCCGCCCCGGCAGCCGCATCTACGATCTGGGCTGCTCCCTGGGGGCCGCCAGCGCGGTGATGGCCGAGGCGCTGGAGCCGGGCGCCTGCCGCATCGTCGCCGTGGACAATGCACCGGCCATGATCGGACGGGCGCAGGAGGAGCTGGCCGCGCGCGGGCTGGCCGACCGGGTGGAGCTGGTCTGCGCCGACATCCGAGAGGTGGAGGTGGAGGCGGCCTCGGTGGTGGTGCTCAACTTCACCCTCCAGTTCCTGCCGCGGTCGGAGCGGCTGGAGCTGCTGCAGCGCATCCGCCGGGGCATGCTGCCGGGTGGCGTGCTGGTCCTCTCCGAGAAGATCGCCGGCGCCACCCCGGAGGAGGAGCGCCTGCTGGTGGCGCTGCACGAGGACTTCAAGCGGGCCAACGGCTACAGCGAACTGGAGATCAGCCAGAAGCGCGCGGCGCTGGAGCGGGTACTGGTACCCGAGACCCTGGAGACCCACCGTCGGCGCCTGCTCGATGCGGGGTTCGACCGCGCCGATCCCTGGTTCCAGTGCTTCAATTTCGTCTCCCTCGTGGCGCACCCTTGATCGAGCTCGACCGCATCCGTTCCCTGCTCGCCGGGGCCGGCATGGAGGCCTGGGCCGAACGGCTGCCGGGGCAGGTGGCCCAGGCGCTGGCGCCGGGACGCCACGGCGACCTGGAGCGCTGGCGGCACCTGCTGGAGGGGCTGCCGGAGGTGAAGAGCGCTGACCTGGACCTGGCGGCGGACGCCGTGCGCGTTGGAAGCGCCGGCGAAATCGACCCGCAGGTGCGGGAGGAGATCCACCGCGGCCTGCGGGCACTCCAGCCCTGGCGCAAGGGTCCCTTCGAGCTCTTCGGCATCCACATCGACAGCGAGTGGCGCTCCGACTGGAAGTGGGCGCGGCTGGCACCGCACGTCCGGCCCCTGGCAGGGCGCCGGGTGCTGGACGTGGGCTGCGGCAACGGCTACTACGCCTGGCGCATGGCGGGCGCCGGGGCGGAGTGGGTGGTGGGGATCGATCCCGGCCTGCTCTTCCTGGCCCAGTTCACCGCCGTCCGCCACTTCATGGCCGCGCCGCCCGAGGTGCACCTGCTGCCCCTGGGCATCGAGGCGGTGCCGCCGGGACTGAGGGGGTTCGACACCGTCTTCTCCATGGGGATCCTCTACCACCGCCGCTCGCCGATGGAGCACCTGGAGGCCCTGCGCGGCTGCCTGCGCCCCGGCGGCGAACTGGTGCTCGAGACCCTGGTGGTGGAGGGGGACGAGACCACGGTGCTGGTGCCCCGGGGGCGCTACGCCCGCATGCGCAACGTCTGGTTCATCCCTTCGCCGGCGGCGCTGGTGAACTGGCTGGAGCGGTGCGGCTTCCGCAACGTGCGGGTGGTGGAGGTAACGCCAACCACCACCGGCGAGCAGCGCCCCACGGGGTGGATGGGGTTCGAGTCCCTGGCCCACGCCCTGGACCCGGAGGATCCCCGCAGCACGGTGGAGGGCTACCCGGCCCCGGTGCGGGCGGTGGTGCTGGCGGAGGCCTGAGAAGAGAGCAGCCGGAGCAGGGCGCGGGCAGGGTTGGAGAGGGTACGCTGCCGATGGGTGACCACGCCGAGCTGCCGCGAGAGCCGCAGAGGCACCGGCAGCACCCGCAGCGACTCGCCGCAGATGGTGGCGGGCAGCAGCGTCCAGCCCAGGTTGATCTCGGCGAGCATCTTCAATGTTTCCAGGTAGTTGGTGGACATACCCAATGTGATCGGGTAGCCGGCCTTCGCCAGTGCCTGCTCCAGGATGGCACGGGTGTAGGTGGTGGGGCCGGGCAGCACCGCCGGATGGCGGGCCAGCTCTGCCAGTGACACGGAGCGACGCCCGGCAAGGGGGTGCTCCGGGGCGGCCACGAACTCCAGCGGATCCTCCCACAACACCCGGGTCTCCAGCTTCGCGCCCGGCCGGGTGGGAAGGGTGACCACCGCCAGCTCCAGTTCCCCCTTCTCCACCTCCCGGCAGGCGGCCTCGGAGTCCATGAAGCGGATGTCCAGCTCCACCTCGGGGTGGCGGGTGCGGTAGCGCCTGAGCACCGGGGGCAGGCGGTGCAGGCCGATGTGGTGGCTGGTGCCCAGCAGCAGGGGGCCGCTCACTTCGGCGTGGAGATTGCTGGCCAGGTGCTTCATGTCCTGGGCCTGGAGCACCAGCTCCCGCGCCTTGGGCAGCAGCACCTCGCCTGCGTGGGTGAGACGCACCCTGCGGCCGATGCGATCGAAGAGAACCACCTCAAGTTCCTCTTCCAACGCCTTGATTCTCTTGCTGATGGCGGGTTGGGTGAGGTAGAGCCTCTCGGCGGCGACGGAGAAGGAGCCCTGGTCGGCCACGGCGAGGAAGGCCTGGAGCGCGGCGAGTTCCATCTATTCTCCTGAGTTATCCAAATAATGAAAAATATGAATTTGTGTAATTGATTCTAGCCGGTTATGGTTCCACCGTCACCATTCGGAACCAGGCCCATGAAACCGAGAACCCTCTACGACAAGCTCTGGGACGACCACGTGGTGCGGGTGGACGAGCACGGCACCGCGCTGCTCTACATCGACCGCCATCTGATCCACGAGGTGACTTCGCCCCAGGCCTTCGAAGGGCTGCGCCTGGCCGGGCGCAGGGTGTGGCGCCCCGGCGCCAACCTGGCCACGCCCGACCACAACGTGCCCACCACCGACCGCTCGGCGGGCATCCAGGACCCGGTGTCGAAGATCCAGGTGGAGACGCTGGACGCCAACTGCCGCGAGTTCAGCATCCCCGAGTTCCCCATGAACGACCGCCGCCAGGGCATCGTCCACGTGGTGGGGCCGGAGGAAGGGGCCACCCTGCCGGGCATGACGGTGGTGTGTGGCGACTCCCATACGGCCACCCACGGCGCCTTCGGCGCGCTCGCCTTCGGCATCGGCACCTCCGAGGTGGAACACGTGCTGGCCACCCAGTGCCTGATCCAGAAGAAGTCGAAGTCCATGCTCATCGAGGTGCGGGGCAAGGTGGGCAGGGGGGTCACCGCCAAGGACATCGTCCTCGCCATCATCGGCGAGATCGGCACCGCCGGCGGCACCGGCTACGCCATCGAGTTCGGCGGCGAGGCGATCCGCGACCTCTCCATGGAGGGGCGCATGACGGTCTGCAACATGGCCATCGAGGCGGGCGCCCGCGCCGGTTTCGTGGCGGTGGACGACAAGACCATCGAGTACGTGAAGGGCCGCCCCTTCGCGCCGAAGGGCGAGCTGTGGGAGAAGGCGGTGGAGAGCTGGAGGCAGCTCCACTCCGACGAGGGGGCCGAGTTCGACAAGGTGGTGGTGATCGAGGCCGCCTCCATCGAACCCCAGGTCACCTGGGGCACCTCGCCCGAAATGGTGGTGCCGGTGGGCGCCACGGTGCCGAACCCGGACGACGAGCCCGACCCGGTGAAGGCCGCCGGCATGCGCCGCGCCCTGGAGTACATGGCTCTCGAGCCGGACACGCCCATCACCGACATCGCCGTGGACAAGGTCTTCATCGGCTCCTGCACCAACTCGCGCATCGAGGACCTGCGCGCCGCCGCCGAAGTGGTGAAGGGGCGCCGGGTGGCGGACAACGTGAAGCTGGCCATGGTGGTGCCGGGCTCCGGCCTGGTGAAGCAGCAGGCCGAGGCGGAGGGGCTGGACCGTGTCTTCACCGAGGCGGGCTTCGAGTGGCGTGAGCCGGGCTGCTCCATGTGCCTGGCCATGAACGCCGACCGACTGGAGCCGGGCGAGCGCTGCGCCTCCACCTCCAACCGCAACTTCGAGGGGCGCCAGGGCGCCGGCGGGCGCACCCACCTGGTGAGCCCGGCCATGGCGGCGGCCGCGGCCGTCGCCGGCCGTTTCGTCGACGTGCGCAACCTGTAGGAGCGGCGCCCCCGCCGCGAACCCGCCCTGCGAGAGAGTTCGGAGTGTAAGGAGCCATGGAAAAATTCGAGACATTCACCGGCATCGCCTGTCCCCTGGACCGCGCCAACGTGGACACCGACGCCATCATCCCCAAGCAGTTCCTCAAGTCGATCAAGCGCACCGGTTTCGGCCCCAACCTCTTTGACGAGTGGCGCTACCTGGACGTGGGCGAACCGGGGCAGGATTGCAGCACGCGCCCCGTCAATCCCGATTTCGTGCTCAACGATCCGCGCTACCGGGGTGCCTCCATCCTGCTGGTGCGCGAGAACTTCGGCTGCGGCTCCTCCCGCGAGCACGCCCCCTGGGCGCTCCTGGACTACGGCTTCCGGGTGATCATCGCGCCCAGCTTCGCCGACATTTTCTACAACAACTGCTTCAAGAACGGCATCCTGCCCATCGTCCTGCCCGAGGAGACGGTGGACGAACTGTTCCGAAAGGCGCAGGGTGAGCAGGCCCTGAAGATCACCGTGGACCTGGAGAACCAGAGGCTCACCCTGGGCGACGGCACCGAGATCCCCTTCGAGGTGGACAGCTTCCGCAAGCACTGCCTGCTGGAGGGGCTGGACGACATCGGCCTGACCCTCCAGCACGTGGAGGAGATCCGCGCCTACGAGGAGCGGCGCAAGCGGGAGGCGCCCTGGCTCTTCCAGGACCTCCAGGCGTAGGAGACGCGATAACGGTGCAGGAGGCGCGCCCTCGCGCCGAAAGAAGAATAGACCAGGTTCGCGGCGGGGCGCCGCTCCTACAGTGAATCACAAAATTTCAGAGAATCGAGAAATGACCAAGAAGATCCTCATCCTCCCCGGCGACGGCATCGGCCCCGAGATCGTCGCCCAGGCGGTGAAAGTGCTGGAGAAGCTCCAGGGCCAGGGGCTCGACATCGAGCTGGACGAGGCGCCCGTGGGTGGTGCCGCCATCGACGCCGCGGGCGTTCCCCTGCCGGACGAGACCCTTGAAAAGGCGAAGGCCGCCGATGCCGTGCTGCTGGGCGCCGTGGGCGGTCCCAAGTGGGAATCCCTCGACATCGCCATCCGCCCCGAGAAGGGGCTGCTGGGACTGCGCTCGGGACTGGGGCTCTTCGCCAACCTGCGTCCGGCGCTGCTCTATCCCCAGCTGGCCGACGCCTCCACCCTCAGGCCCGAGGTGGTTTCGGGGCTGGACCTGATGATCGTGCGCGAGCTCACCGGCGGCATCTATTTCGGCCAGCCACGCGGCGTGCGCACCCTCGACAACGGCGAGCGGGAGGGCTTCAACACCCTGGTCTACCGCGAGAGCGAAATCGAGCGCATCGTGCGCGTGGCGGGCGACATCGCCCGCAAGCGCGACCGGCGGGTCTGCTCGGTGGACAAGGCCAACGTCCTCGAGTGCACCGAGCTCTGGCGCGAGGTGGCCACCCGCGTCATGGCCGAGGAGTATGACGACGTGAAGCTGAGCCACATGTACGTGGACAACGC
>JALWGP010000268.1 GCA_027038775.1 Sedimenticola sp.
GCCGCCATCCTCTACCGCACCACTGCCCAGTCGCGCCTCTTCGAGGAGGCGCTGCTGCGGGCCGGCATTCCCTACCGGGTCTACGGCGGGCTGCGCTTCTTCGAGCGGGCCGAGATCAAGGACGCCCTGGCCTACCTGCGCCAGGTGGCCAACCCCCATGACGATGCCGCCTTCGAGCGGGCGGTGAACCAGCCGCCGCGGGGCATCGGCGCCAAGACGCTGGACGCGGTGCGCGCCCACGCGCGGGATTTCGGCTGCTCTCTCTGGCAGGCCAGCGAGGAGCTGATCGCCGGCGGCGCCATGACCGCGCGGGCGGCCAACGCCCTGCGCGGCTACCTCGACCTGGTCCGCGAGCTGCAGGCGGCCACCGCGGGCATGGCCCTGTTTGAGATCGCCGAGCACGTCATCCACCACAGCCGTCTGCCGGAGCATTTCAAAAAGAGCAAGGACGGCAAGGGGCAGGACCGGGTGGAGAACCTGGAGGAGCTGGTCAACGCCGCCCGCCAGTTTCGTCCCGAGGAGACGGAGGCGGAGGAGATGGGCGAGCTGGACGCCTTCCTCGCCCACGCCGCGCTGGAGGCGGGCGAGAACCAGGCCGAGAGCTGGGAGGAGAGCGTGCAGCTCATGACCCTCCACTCCGCCAAGGGGCTGGAGTTTCCGCTGGTCTTCCTGGTGGGCATGGAAGAGGGGCTCTTTCCCCACAGCATGTCGGCGGAGGACCCGGACCGGCTGGAGGAGGAGCGGCGCCTCTGCTACGTGGGCATGACCCGCGCCATGGAGCAGCTCTGGCTCACCTTCGCCGAGAGCCGCCGGCTCCACGGCCAGGAGACCTACCCCTTCCCCTCCCGCTTCCTGCGCGAGATACCCGCCGAGGTGACCGAGGAGGTGCGCGCCCGGCCCCAGGTTTCGCGCCCCCATGCGGCCGCCGGCGGCTCCCTGGACGAGAGCCTCGAGGCGGGCGGTTTCCGCCTGGGGCAGCGGGTGAGCCACCCCAAGTTCGGCGAAGGGGTGGTGCTCAACGCCGAGGGACAGGGCAGCAGCGCCCGGGTGCAGGTCAACTTCGAGGCGGTGGGCAGCAAGTGGCTGGTGGTGGCCTACGCCAATCTCCAGGCGGTGTGAAGAGAGAGAGCCCCATGGCGAAACAGTACCCCGGGATTCCCGACCACCTGAAGCGCTTTATCGAGGCCCAGCCCCTCTTCTTCGTGGCGACGGCCACGGCGGAAGGCCACATCAACCTCTCGCCCAAGGGGCTGGACACCCTGCGGGTGGTCGGCCCCGACCGCGTGCTCTGGCTCAACCTCACCGGCAGCGGCAACGAGAGCGCCGCCCACGTGCGGCGGGACGGACGCATGACCCTCATGTTCTGCGCCTTCGAGGGGGATCCCCTGATCCTGCGCCTCTACGGCCGGGCGCGCATGGTGCAGCAGGGCGACGCCGACTGGGTGGAGCTCTACAGCCGTTTCGAGCCCCTGCCCGGTGCCCGCCAGCTCTTCGACATGGAGGTGGAGCTGGTGCAGACCTCCTGCGGCATGGGGGTGCCGCTCATGGAGTACCTTGGCCAGCGAACCGAGCTGGTCGACTGGGCGACGAAGAAGGGAGACGAGGGGCTGCGCGACTACTGGCGCGAGAAGAACCGGGTGAGCCTGGATGGCCTGCCCACCGGCATCGACGAGGCGCTGTGACACCACCGCCCCGGCAACCACAGGAGATTCACATGAAGATCATCACCGCTTTCCCGCCGTTCCTTGCCCCGGGTGCGGCCGGCGCCCTGCGCGGGCCGGCGGAGCAGGCGCTGGCTTCCTGATCGCATGAGCGAGCAGGAAGCTCCCGCTGATCCCCTGCTCGCCGAGTGGCGGGCGCTGCCGGAGGCGGCGGCGCTGGAGGGGTACCCGGAGCTCGCCCGCGAGCTGCCCGGGGTGTGGGAGGCGAGCGAGTTCGTCGCCCGCAGCTGCCTGCGGGAACCCGCCCTGCTGCCTTCGCTGGCAGAGAGCGGTGCGCTCCAGCGTCCCCTGCAGGCTGGAGAGATGGCGGCAGTGCTGCGCGATCACCTGCAGGGGGTGGCCGACGAGGCCGAGCTGGGCCGGCGCCTGCGCCGCTTCCGCCGCCGCCAGACGATGCGCACCATCTGGCGCGACCTCGCCCGCCGCGCTCCCCTGGCCGAGACCCTCGAGGATCTCTCCGAGCTGGCGGATCTCTCCATCCGCCAGGGGCTGGCCCATCTCCACCGCTGGGCGGTGGAGCGGTGGGGTACGCCGCGCAGCGCCCACGGCGAGCCCCAGGAGCTGGTGGTGCTGGCCATGGGCAAGCTGGGCGCGCGCGAGCTCAACCTCTCCTCCGACATCGACCTGGTCTTCGCCTTTCCCGAGCACGGCGAAACCGATGGCCGCCGGCCCCTGGCCAACGAGCAGTTCTTCACCCGCCTGGGAAGGCAGCTCGTCAACCTGCTCGGGCAGCAGACCGAGGAGGGTTTCGTCTTCCGCGTGGACATGCGCCTGCGTCCCTTCGGCGAGGCGGGCCCCCTGGTGGTGAGCTTCGATGCCATGGAGAACTACTGCCAGGCCCAGGCGCGGGAGTGGGAGCGCTACGCCATGATCAAGGCGCGACCGGTCACCGGCGAGGCGGTCTACCGCGAGCGGCTGCTCGAGATCCTGCGCCCCTTCGTCTTCCGCCGCTACATCGATTTCGGCGTCATCGACGCCATCCGCGAGATGAAGCGGCGGATCCAGGCAGAGATGTACCGGCGCGGTATGGATGCCAACATCAAGCTGGGTCGCGGCGGCATCCGCGAGATCGAGTTCATCGGCCAGGCGCTGCAGCTGGTACACGGCGGGCGGGACCCCTCGCTGCAGGTCCGCCCCATCCTGCCGGTGCTGGCGCGGCTGGGCGAAAAGGGGCTGCTGCCGGCGGAGGCGGTGGCCGAGCTCACCGCCGCCTACGAGTTCCTGCGCCTGACCGAAAACCGCCTCCAGGCCTGGCGCGACGAGCAGACCCACCTGCTGCCCGCTGATGAGGCCGGGCGGCAACGGCT